>NZ_JAUBPT010000002.1:35300-56956 GCF_036700905.1 Microcoleus sp. S13_C3
ATCAGCACAGGCGGGACGCCCGTGCCACAATAAAAGGGATTGTTAAATTTTTAGTTTTTTTAAGTATTGCAAATCTTGCCATGCTTGAATGAGATTACCTTGCATCAGTTCCGCTACACCGTTTAAAACTCTAATTTCCGGTAGGTTGGAGTTGAGAGCGAGAGCAGGTTTTAAGGCTGTTTGAGCGGCTTTGGGATGCCAGCCGTACAGGTGTACGAAAGCGAGATAGGCGTAAGCGTAAGGGTTTTTTGAGTCTAGTTGAGTGACTTTTTCTAAAGCTGCGATCGCACTTTGGACATTCTGCTGCAATACTCGCGAAAATGCCAAAGCATAAGCCAATTCTAGATTATTGGGTTCCTGTTTCAACCGATATTCTAACGCTTGTTCCGCTTGCACGGTATAATCTTGAATTGGATCGTACTGATTGATCCGCCCAATCTGCTCGAACACGGGTTCTAAACCGGGCAATCCTTTGGGTAAATTAACCGCCATCGCCCGCAATTGAGTCACCAAATCTAACTCAGGCTGATCTGTATTATCCTCGTTTCCCGGCTCTGCCTGGGAACGCATATCCAGAGGCTCTGCCTCGATTTTAACACTAACTGCCGGCACATTAATCGGATAAGTTTCCCCAGTTTTCCGATTTAGATAAGTAGCTTGCAGAGTGTAAGTTCCCGGTGCAATATTAGTAGGAGGAAGCATCGCCGTGCGATCGACAACTCGAAAGCCCACAGCAAATTTATCCGCTTCCAGCATCCCCGGATGCAAAGTCGCTTGGGCGATCGCGCGATCGTGTAAAATCCTGAAAGTCTGTCCCGGTGGAATATCGCCAGACTGCTGATTTTGCCACGTTACCAACACTAAACCAGACTGCAACTGCTGCCAAGGCCCAGACCAAGTATAAGTAATCGGCAGCGCGACTCCGGGAACTGCTTTGGCAGCGACAGTAACTCGATCTAATTGTACTTGCGATCGCGCTTCATTCAACGGCTGTATTTCGACAGGCTGCACTCGCTTGCGATAAAGATTTAAATTAGTATAATCTGGCAAAATCCAAGTTTTATCTAAGTCAAATTTATCCCCTTTTTCAATCGCAGCCACCGCTGCATTTTGAGCTTGTTTAATTCCTTCGCGAATCGAACCTTGCGGGCCAGTTTTAGTTACGAACCAAGAGAGCGATCGCACATCTTGCGGCACTTCTTTTAAATTCGTTCCAACCTGCCGCCCGTAAACCTGAAAATTCGCCAAAGCACCGTAAAAATTCAAATTATGCTGGTTAATTTCCGGCGTCGAAGGCAACACGCCTAAAGTAGATTGCAAATAAGGTTCCCTATCAATAATTTCTGCAATTACCTCTCGGTGCGGCCACTCTTTCCCCAAGTAAGGATAGTTAGAATTGCCGGGACTGATAATTTGGACTAAGCTATGTCCAAAAGCACCTCCCAGCGGCCACATATGGAACAGCATCGCCAGAATTGCCAAGCCAATTGTACCCCAGTGAATTTGCCGTCCCCACCGAGAAGGCCAAAGCGTTAAACAATATGCTAAGAAAATAGATAAAACTGGCAAATAAGGTATCACATATCGGTCATCTTTGTTGATATTTAGAGAATTAATTAAATAAGCTCCTCCCCAGAAAACAGCCAGCCAGCGACAGGAGTTGAGATGCAAAATTGACGAACTATCTTGCCGGCGACGCCAATAAAGTATCAATCCTACTAAGGGAATAAGTAACAGAGGCCAAGAAATCTGTTCGGGTAAGTGTTGACCGTAGTAAATCCAAGCGTCGATCGTATTGAGGGCCGGATCTCCTTCGGCGATCGCAGAATCCAGCGTAGCCCGTTTTCCCCCGGTCAAAATTAACAGCCAATTGGTTTTCGCCCACGGCCCAAACACCGCCACCGACAGCAACAAAGCACCAGTTAATTGACCTAATCTCCCCCAAGCTTTTTGGCGCACAGCACCCACAGCCAACCACACAATCGGGGTAAACAGAAATAATACGGTAGTGTGTTTAACTAATATTGATAAGCCGAGAGAAATTCCAAAGGCGATCGCCCAAAAGAAAGACGACGGGGAGAGGGGGAGAGTGGGGGAGGGGGAGAGAGAGGAACTGGAAGATGGGAAGAATTTATACTTTTTATTCGTTCGTTCTTTCAACTGAGTTCTATCGGTTACATCCGTTACATCCGTTACAGAATCCCTTGCCGAACTTCTTCCCTCAGAAGCCTTCCACATTGTCAGACAATAGAAAGCAAAAGTAATCGCCGCAGTGAGGGGATAGTCGAGTAAAAATTGCAAGCGGAACCGATAAAGTCCCGGTAACAAAACGCAAATTGCAGCGGCCCACAAACCGACTTGCCGGTTAAATAATTGGACGCCCAGACTGTAAACTGAAGCGAGGAGAATTGCACTAAATAATAAATGAACGAGGGTTGCCCGATCGCCCCCGGTACCAAAAACCTGAAGAAACGGAACCGTTAAGATATACACCAAGGGGGGAATTTTCGTCGAAAGCAGCCAGAAGTTTGTCCACCACTCCCCGGAAAACCATTGAGGATGCTGCAACGCCTGCAAGTAATTCAGGGTGCTAGTCAGGTATTCGGCTTGATCCCACGCGGGGACAGATCGATCGAGGGCAAACCAGAGGCGATCGCTAATTGCCCCCAGCAGCCAAATTATGCCTAAGACAAGCAGACTCTTGCCCTCGCTGTCCCGATGTTGCTGTGCCATTGCGATTCTTGGATTTTAGGTTGCAGCTTTTAGCTTACAGGCGGGCGGTTCCGGGCGATCGAAAATTAATTTGAAAAAGTGCTTGCTAAATTCTGTATGTGTCTGCTAAGATAGTAAAGCGCGAAAAAACAAGCCGGGATAGCTCAGTTGGTAGAGCAGTGGACTGAAAATCCACGTGTCACGAGTTCAAGTCTCGTTCCTGGCATCGCAAAGCCCTCACAAAGTTGAGGGTTTTTTTTTATAAACTTGAGCCCACAAAATAATCACCAATGGCATTCAAGTCTCGGCTTGCAGTTGGAGAGACAAAGCATCGGCTCATCCCTGAACCTCTCGCGCCTTGCGAAACTTTTCCTGCAATTGCTCGATGGCAGTCTCTAAGGGATTCCCTCACCCCGCGATAGTTCCGCCTCCGCTTCCTCCACCGAAGAGCGCACTTCCTCCACCCACTCCCAATAATGCTGGCGTGTTTGAGTCAAAGTCTGGAGGGCTTTTGTAATCACCTCTTCCGGCGAGCTAAACTGCCCCAATGCTAATTGCGCTTCGATCAATTTCACCTGCTCAGGACTCAAAGCAATATTCATAAAAATCTCCGGGAGTCTCGCTGACACAAATCCCTTTTCTAAGAATAGCGCTACTTTCTGGGGAGCGCGATCGTCTTAAGCGCCGATCGACGTGCGGTGACGTGTACTGTCTTATTTTTGAGTGAGGTACGACGCTAATTCTGGAATTTCACCGCCGCGCTGCCACTCGGCTTCCCCGCGCCGCACTTTGGTTCTGGCTGTGATTTCCTCAATCTCCCATAATTGCAATCTGGTATAGGGCCCTTTGGCTTCACCGCTGCGAAACACGTACCATTGAGGAAATTCAGGAGTTGGCTGGGTCGATCGTCTTAGGATCGCGAATTAAATAATTTACACTCTTGAAAGTGGGTTGGGCGGGACGCCCGCCCTTTCTGGACGGGCGGGACGCCCATCCCACAAGAACCATCACGCATGGTAAGTTATTTAATTCTCATTCCTTACTGACAAGCGAATTTCAAAGGTGGCATCCGCCACGTGATTTATCCGTGGAATCAATCCAAAATCTAAAATCGAAAATCCTCAAGAAAGAGCATTTATCTCGCGCAAGTCAATCTAAAATCTAAAATCGAAAATCTAAAATCGATTGGCTTCATCCGATTCATTCCACTTGCGGCTTTGACCTGGTTGAGCTCTTGTTCTACCGGATTCGGAGGCGGTGAGTTAGAATTGGGCGATCGCTTTTTCTTAGCCTCCGGCTTACCTCTAGCAATTTCTACTTCGCGCGGCCACCCCCAGAAATGCCACACCGCCACCCAAACTAGCGCCACAGCAGATCCTAAAATCTCTTCTTGTGTTGAGGATACACCATTGTATTTGGAGAACTTGTTAAAAAAAGCAATTCAAGAGTTAGAAACAATTCTTAAGCAGAGGAATCAGAGGAATGAATTACCGCTATAGTTTATTAATTCAATGGTCACAAGAGGATGGACTGTATTTGGTAACAATGCCAGAGTTTGCAACAATTGCTATGCAGCCCTGTACTTATGGGAAAACTTATGAAGAAGCGATCGCCAATGCTAAAGAAGCGATCTCCAGCTACCTTGAGTATTGCCAAGAAGAAGATTTAGTGCCTCCGAGTCCGGCAATCGTGGCAGCTTAAATAAAAGTCGATCGCCCTTTTTGACTCAGAACAAAAGAGATATCGACTTTTCCAACCCAAAAGAGCGATCGCCCTTGTTGACGAATTCCAAAAGGGCGATGCCTTTGGTTGAGAAAAAGGGGTAAAGGGCGATCGCACTTGTTGACAAATTCCAAAAGGGCGATCGCACTTTTTGACTTATTCTAAAAGGGCGATCGGCTTAGTTGTCAAGTAGGCACGGTTTGGGATAAACTAATATAAATGCTAACTTGAATTTTGAGGAAATTCTATGACAGCAGTGATTGCGGAACATATTGAAATTACTCCGGGTGTTTGTGGCGGTAAACCGCGCATTGCCGGACATCGGATTAGGGTTCAAGATGTTGTAATTTGGCACGAAAAGATGGGAATGTCTCCTGATGAAATTGTGTCGCGGTATCCCACAATTAATTTAGCAGATGTATACGCCGCCTTGACTTATTACCACGACCATCTTGAGGAAATTAGACAACAAATTCGAGATAGCGATGCTTTTGTGCGGGAATTGCAAGCAAAAACTCCTTCCAAGGTACAGCAGAAATTGAGAGGGCAGAATCTTGGAAAAGATCCGATTTCATTGTGATGAACAAGTCGAACGGGCGATCGCAGAAGCTTTAAGAAGGCGCGGTATTGATGTCACGACTACACCGGAAGCACGACTTTTAGGTGCTGCGGATGAAGAACAGTTAGCTTTTGCGATTGCTCAAGAACGAGCAATCTTTACCCAAGATGATGATTTTTTAGCAATTCATCAACGCGGTTTAGAGCATTGCGGTATTGTTTACTGTCATCAAAACAGCCGTTCACTGGGTGAAATTGTGCGCGGTTTGATTCTGATTTGGGAGGTACTTGAACCGTCGGATATGCAGAACCATATAGAGTTTATTTGAAAAGGTCGATCGCCCTTTTTGACTTATTCCAAAGGGGCGATCGCACTTTGTGACTAATTCCAAAAGGGCGATCGCCCTTTTTGTCAAGTACACATAATTTGAGATCAACTAATTCTAAAAATATTCCCTAAATATCGCCCCTTCCCCGACAATTTGAATGAACATCATGTCCCCCCCTTCTTAAGGGGGGCTAGGGGGGATCAATCCAAGACTAAACGACCCAACCATGAATTTCAATGCACATCTTGTCCCCCCCTTAAGAAGGGGGGTTAGGGGGGATCAATCCGAGACTAAACGACTCAACCATCCACCTCAACCAACATCCAGTCCCCCCCTTCTTAAGGGGGAGTAGGGGGCAAGCTAAGGGGGGATCAGTCCGAGACTAAGCAACTCAACCGAGAATTTCAACTAACATCTTGTCCCCCCCTTATTAAGGGGGGCTAGGGGGGATCATGCCAAAACTAAACGACTCAAACTTCCACCTACCATACAACCCAAAACTCATCCCCATCGCCAAACAACTGCGGAAAAATCCAACTCCATCATAAAAAAAACTGTGGCAAAATTTTCTCAGAAATTCCCTTTTCGAGTTTTGAGACAGCGCCCCATCGACAATTTTATTGTAGATTTTTATTGTGCGGCTTTACTGTTAGTAATTGAGATTGATGGGGAGAGCCATTTTACCGAACAAGGGAAACTATATGATGCAGAAAGAACCGGGATTTTACAGGGTATGGATTGAAGGTTGTTAGGTTTACGAATGTTGAGGTGTTGCAGAGTTTTGAGGGGGTTTGTGGGGAGTTGTTGGGTTTGATTGAGGGTGATTTTTGAGGCTAGATCACCCTGGCGCCCCCCTTAAGAAGGGGGGGACATGAGGGGAGGGGAGTTGAATGGGTGGCTGGGTGCGATCGAGGCGATCGGATAAAATATTAGGCAACATAATTTAATTGTACTATGGAAAAGTTGACTCAATATCGATCGCGCGATGCGTAAAAAGAGCGATCGACCTTTCTATACCAAAAGAGCGATCGACCTTTCCATATCAAAAAGAGCAATCGACCTTTCCCTGCCAAAAAGGGATCTCGCTCTAGTTGTCGAGTAGACATGATTTGGGATAAACTAAGATTGTCTCCTTGGCTCGGCTATAATAGTCCTCGTATCATTCTTTAAAGAACCTTTATGCCAGAAGTTGCACGATTTTACGGAATAATCATCAAAATTTTCTTTGGGGATCACCCACCTCCTCATTTTCACGCAGTTTACGGTGAGTACAACGCTTTGATCGGTATTGAGTCTTTAGAAATTATAGAAGGAGATTTACCGAATCGGGCCCAAAAGCTGGTAATAGAATGGGCTACGTTGTACCAGAAAGAACTGCTGGATATGTGGAATAGCCAAGAATTTAGTAAACTTCCACCATTAAAATAACTCCGATCTGTTTATGAAACCTGAACGCATTGTTTCTGCTAAAGCTATTGACGACCGCACATTGATGGTTAAGTTTACCAATCTAGAATTTAAAAAATACGACATCTCTAAGTTATTAGATAATCCGATGTTTACGACCTTAAGTAATCCTGGGTTTTTCAGAAATTTTACAGTTGAACCTGGTGGTTATGCACTGGTTTGGAATGATGAGATAGATATCAGTGAATATGAAATTTGGCAGAAGGGAATTAGTTGCACAGAGGAGGAAATTGAGCGATATATTGAATCTATTCATCATGTTGCTCGCTGAGAAATAAGACCCGATTCTTCTGAGCGATCGACCTTTCCATACCAAAAGAGCGATCGACAATTTTATTGTAGATTTTTATTGTGCGGCTTTACTGTTAGTAATTGAGATTGATGGGGAGAGTCATTTTACGGAACAAGGGAAACTATATGATGCAGAAAGAACCGGGATTTTAGAGGGGTATGGATTGAAGGTTGTCAGGTTTACGAATGTTGAGGTGTTGCAGAGTTTTGAGGGGGTTTGTGGGGAGTTGTTGGGTTTGATTGAGGGTGATTTTTGAGGTCTGATCACCCTGGCGCCCCCCGATCGAAGGGGGGGACATGAAGGAGGATAGATTGTTCGCTAATTCCAAGCATCGCACTTTTTGACTAATTCCAAAAGGGCGATTCCCTACGGGATAGCTCCGCTTCACGACCTTGTAGTTTATCAAGGCTAAGCAGCCATCGGGCAAAGGCTCAGAGTTGAACAATCAACTTTAATTCTCGGTCGCAGTTCAACTTGAACTAAAGTTTTGAATTCTTCATTTTTGGGGGCAACTAAAAATTCTAATTTACCGTTAATATAATCATTAATTTCAATAAAGTTCACGAGTTCAAAACACATAATACCTACAGTGGCATCGGCTATCTTTAATTCAATTTGAACTGATTTTTGAATGATATTCATTCCAAATTTGAGGGTGACACCTAATGAATCTGTCACTTCATAACACCAATAGCCATCGGAGGGTTGGGAATCTTTTGGTTCTTCACAAAATAATTCTAGAAAAGCTAGTTCATCAAATCCCTCATGTAAATTGATTTTTGCCATTTTCTTACCTAAGATATTGAGTTATTTTCCATAGATTATAGCACTGAGAAAGCGGCGAGTTCCATCGGGCAAGACTTCCCATGAACTTTGGACTTGGGCGAATTTTCCGGTTCTGCCCGGTAGAGCGTGAATCTCTAAGCTCTGTATCTATTGTAGCCTCTTCTCCTGTAGTGTGGTTTGTATAAATATTAATAAATCGCTCAACAATATTACTTTCTTCTTGGACTGCTTGTTCTAGATGAGTTTGAATAAATTGACGAGATTCTGAATCGTCATCAAATCCCAAGCGATTTAGTTGTTGTCTATTTTGTACCGCTCTTTTTGAGTTATGAGCGTCTGGCTTTATGTTGACATTGAATAAGTAATCGAGCTTGCGATCGTTAATGATGCAGGGTGTTTTTGCGTCGGTGGGTCGATCGGATTGTGTCAATGGCTGATTTTTAAAATATAGATTTTGGGAATTGTAGGATTATATCATTTTGGCAGTTTTTTCATCCTACAGCACGATCGCACTCACAGCCCCAAAAAGGCGATCGCACTTTTTCACTTATTCCAAAAGGTCGATCGCTCTTTTTGACTTATTCCAAAGGGCCGATCGCCCGTCGCACTCAAAAACCAACCGTCACTTATCTATCTGGAAGAAGGCGCTAGTTTTATGCAGAATGCTGCCTAATCTTGAGAAAACTTTACAAATCGGAAATTTGAGTCTGGAAAAGTTGACTCAGGAAGGGCGATCGCCAAAACGTTCTCTAACAACTCAAAAATTGTTTGCTTCGCAGCTAACAAAAGGGCGCAGTTTTGCGGGTTGAGACTCAGGGAATCCAACCACGGCAGGCTGGTTTCGCTAATAGCTTCCAGGTGCCGGCAGACCAGATGGGGGGCAATTTCGGCAGCGCTTTGTTCGAGGATTTTGGGAACCGCTTGCAGAAGGTTGGCTAGGGTGGCGGCATCGGGAGATTCCCAGACATAATCTGCTAATGACATGAGTTTAGCTGCGATTTCCGTAGGGGAAATTTCGCCGCCACCCCCATTGGTGTCTAGCTGAATGATGCCTTGCTGCTGTGCTTGTTGCAGCAGCGTACAGCAACGAAGATATGCAGATTGAAGGCGATAGAGGCTATCTTGCGGGGCGGGTTTTCCTGCTGTGCTGATGTTAATGGGGGCAACTTCTGTGAGGGGAACTCGGAGGCAGTACCAGCGCAGTGCATCCATACTCACGGCTTTGAGCAATTCTCCGGGGGCGATGTCAGGGATGGGATGAATTTGCTGGGTAGGTTTGTGGAAGGCGTAGAGTTTGATGGGTTGAACGATGATGAATTGAAATTGCTCTTTGGTGTAGCCTAAGCATTGCATGGCGGCGGTGAGTAGGATGTCGTAGCTGGTGTAAGTGGTGGGACGAATGAGGATGATTTTGTCATAGCCTTGTTGGAATATTTCATGGTAGCGGGTGATGTCTTCTAGGAGTTGGGTGTATCCGCCGTCGCGGTGTTGGAGAACGCGATCGTAGTCGTCGCCAAAGTCGGCGGTTTTGATAAACCAGTCTTTTGGTTCGTCTTTGAGAGAGGTTTCTTCGATATTGGGGGGAAGGTCGGCGGCAAACTGGCGCGACATGGAGGCTTGGTAGATTTTGGGATGGGTTTTGAGGGTGTTGAGAAAGGTTTCGGGGTTGGAGGTTTGTTTGGGGAGGGTGATCAGGGTGTGGTTGGTTTGTTGGAGTAGGGTTTTGAGGGTGTCGGTGAGGGTAAAGCGCAGGTCGGCTGATGAGGTGAGTTGATTTGGGGGGATGGGTCGGGTGTCGAGGTAGGTTTGTTGGGGTTTGGTCATGTGAGGTTTTGGGGTGATGAGGCTTAGAGGGGCGATCGCACTTCAGGGGAATGGTTGAGGTGCGATCACTTTCTCGGTATAGGGGCAATTCCGCCAGATCAGAAGGATTAGGCAATCACATCACTATTACCTTCTTGTAGTTGCAGTACGTCAAGTGCAAACAAGATTGCAAATACTAAGGTTACGGCAGCCCCAGCAACAGTAGCAGTTCCAAGAAGAGCAGCAATAGCTGCAGCAATAGCAGGAGCAGCAAGAATGGCACCAACAATAGCAGCAACACTAGCAACCCTAATGCCAACCCCAATCCAAAAGTCTGGATTTGAAAAAGTTTCAGCGAGGGTGTCGATAACACTGTCACTCCATTCCCGAAAAGCACTGTTTGTCTCTTGAAGTTTTTTCAGAGCCACTTTAACTGCTTCCTCAGTCAGTACCAAAACCGGTTCTAACCTGAACGATCCGACTTTTCCTGCTAACTGTAAACTGTGCTCTCCAGATAAGGAAACTTTTGTACCAGGATCATCAATGATCGAAATTTCTTTATTTGTGGCAACAGCCATTGTAACTTCACTTCCTTGTATATTGAATGAAGATTTAAGCTTCAGTAGTTCGCCACCCAAGCTAAATACAAAGTTTCCATCTGAATCTATTTCAAGTCCTTGGACACCTCCATTACTTAGTTTTTTTTCGGCTGCTAGATTGATTGTGTTACCATTGACAAGCTCAAGTCCCTGATGTGGACCGATTTTCAGTAAGGCTTCATGAGTAAACTTTGTGGGCTGAATGAAGTAAACTACTGCTCCTGCGTATATTGGAAATACAGGAGGAAGACTTACCAAGGGAATTTCTGTTTTCCAAGAAAAGACATAATCATTGACCAAACGAGTCCGAATTTCTTCCTTAATTTGCTCGCGAATCTTAGGAAGTTCTTCCTTAACAAAATTGTAAGCCTCTTCAGCAGTTCTATATCCCCGACGAAAGAGAGCATTTAAAACCCGCTTTCTTTCTTCTGGATCGGTCAGCAAAGCTTCGATCTGTCCGACTATGCTAAAAATCCGTTGTGCAGCACTAGCGATCGCCTTATCCACACCTGTCAGAGTGGCAGCAATCTTAGCATCAACCCCATTAATCTGGTTCCACAAGTGACCTGTCTTATCCCCCAAAATGGCATTGACAATATCCGCCACCGTCTTCTGAGTGCGAGGTTCAATCCAATCAATAATCCCCTTCAGACCACTTCCAATTCCGCTAATTGTCGATTGAAAACCATCAGCAACACCATCCACCGCAGGCTTGACAATATTGTTGTAAACATTGAAATTAAACTTGACACCAAACTTATCAACATTGATGCCAAGATTTTTCGTCCAATCAGTAGCGCTCAGGATGTGACCTTTGAACTCTCCAATCAGATTATTAGCACCTCGAACGGCTTGATCGACCTTAGTTCGGAAAGTTTGAGCCGCATTCGCAATAATCTGATTAATCTCTGCTCCAGTGCGGTAGGCATTCTTGATCGTATCAAAGAATTGCTGGATTGCTGAATTCACTCCATTTTGAATCTCAATTAGCTTACCTCTGAGCCAACTACGAGCGCTATTAACCGCACTCGTGACAGCATCTCGTCCTTGGCGAATTAACCATTTAGCGTCATTTTTCCGATCTTTTACCCAGCCAATTCCGTAATCAGGAACTTGATTTACTGTGTTTTCTAAGCTATTCGCAAACGAATTAGCTTTATTGATAATCCCATCAGCCAGATTATCAACTTGACCCTTAATCGGATTAGCAATGCCATCAACCCAAACATTGGCATTATGACGAGCATCATCCAAAGCCTGATGAACCTTTTGCCGTTGCTCCGCATTCATCTGGTCGAGCAACTCTTGCATCTGTTGCTCATACCTGCGCTTCTCGCGCTCAAGCTCGGCAATCTTGGCATTAGCCTTAGCCCGCTCCGGCACTGAAAAATTCGCCAAGGCCGTATCATAAATGCGCTGAATACGCGAATCGCTGAACAGTGGGCCAGAAGCACCACTGCCACCACCAGTGCCATTACCGCCACCAAGTCGCCAGCCATCAGGAAAACCTGTTTGAGTCAGTGACAACTTATGCTGAAACTTAACAATCAATTCGTAGTCTGTCGTCACACCTTTAGGACTATTGACTCGCAGCATATAAGTCCCAGGAATCAAGTCAGCAATAATCTGCTCATCGGTAATTCCCTCCCGCATCGAATAGGCAATAGGTTCATTCCGCACATCGTACAGAACCAAATCTGCATCAGCCAAAAGCTTTCTCAGTTCAGCCGTAATTCGACCACCGCGAGACAGAGTAAACCGATAGTAATCATCCGGCACCAAATTTCCAACTGTCTCACCCGTTAGAGATGTCTCAAACGGATCGACTGGCCCAAACTCCGGCATAGGCTTGGCAAGATACCAATCCAATCCTCCCTTACCTTGTTGCCGCGCAATCTCTGCTTGGCGCTGCAGTTCCGCTAACCGCGCTTCTTCCTTAAGACGTTGCTCCTCTTGGCGACGGCGTTCTATTTGTTCACGCAAACGCCGTTGTTGTTCTTCAAGTTCCCGTTGCTGGGCTTCCGCTTCCCGTCGCCGTGCTTCCTCTTCTTGACGAACTCGCTCTTGATCTCGCGCAAAAGCCTCTTCCTGTTCCCGTCGAATACGAGCTTCTTCTTCTTGTCGCTGCCTTAATTCTTCTTCGCGCCGTAGCCATTCTTGCTGTTGCTCCCACTCGTAATTGGGATGGTGAATGGGAACTTTAATCCAATCCCCTGCACCAATCTCATCGTAGTTGGCAACACCGTTATAGTCTCCAATCCACGCATAGTAGTCATAGCCAGCACTACCCAAATATTTTAGTGCTATGTCGCTGAGGGTATCACCACCGGGAATTACATAATCCACCCAATCGTAATACTCACCATTCTTCCAGAATCGCTCTGCGTGCGCCCAGATTTCTGGCGACACCTTATCGGGGTCAACCGTCGGCATAATCGGAGCAATATACTCCGCACCCGGTTCCTCAAAAGAAGTTTCAGCCAGTTCTCGGAAGGCTTCAAGCTGCTCTGGCGTTAAATCATCAATACTGAACCCTTGACCGCCAAACAACCCAAAATCAGGAGTTGCCCCCTTCAAATTCACCTCGTAACCCAAATCTGCCAGAGATGCAATGGTAACAGGACTAATCGGCGCATTTCCACCTTTGCCGCTAAAGTTCAAATCAGCCGTCATCACCTCATCTTGGAACAGCGCCTCATTCCAGTGGAAACCAGCCGAACCTTTACCCTCATTTTCCAGAGAAATCGCATCAGTCAAACCGCCCAAATCTTTGAACGCATCAACCGCCTTTCCACCGTTATACTGAGCCAGCGGCGTACCCGCATAATCCACCAAACCCTTAGCTTCCCAAAGATTACCAAAGCCCAAAGCGTGTAAAAACTCGTGCTGTACAACGCTGAACAACTTCCCAGAACGCTCCAACTCGGCAATATCCGCAGCATCAAACTGCACTAAAGATTGAGCGGGCAACATAGTTCCGTAGCGCATGAAATCAATTTTAGTTCGCGCTTGGGTGCCGCTCGCACCGTCAATATTGGCAGTAGAAATCTTGATATTGATATCGTCGATAATCTTGCCGTCAACCACTGCACTTGGCAACCCTTTGCCAATCAATCCAGCCACGCTTTTTGCAGCCGCTTGCATAATAGCCTGTTGCGAAGCACTCAGCGGCGTTTCATATTCCAAATCAATATTAAACGGCTCAGTCGCGGTACTCTCAAATCCAGAGAGAACGTAAGTTGCAGGCTCGGCATTGCGTTGGTCAATTTTGACAATCACCTCTGCTGGTGCATTGGTTGGCAACTGCAATTTATGACTGCCTTTGCTCAAAGATTGAGTCGCCAATAATTGTCCAGAAGTTGTCAGGTAGCTGACGGATAAGTCGCCTGAGAGTACGGAAAACTTAGCACCATTTAAGTAACGACTGTCCACCCGATAAATATCCGACGGATCGACGCTGCTAACCTGATCGATAATATCTTCGGTAGCGGAAGGAATCAGTTGCGTTGCATTAGCAAGATTATTGCTGCCCCGATCGACATTTGTTTGAGGAATTCCAGGGACTTTCACTGTAGGATGAGTCGGATCGCCGGGTAACTGCTTGGTACTCGGATGTTGAGAAATGAACACATCCGTAATGGTTCGCTGTCCGGGTTTAACCGTGTAAAGTGCCGGTGTAGTTACCTTTGCCAAATGTACCGCAGCAGCAACATTCAGCAAACCAGACCCAGTTTTAGCGTCCCAATTAGGTCGATCGAGGTCTGTAGAAGTACGCTTGATCGCGTCAATTGCCTGAGTGTAATTCAGCTTAGGATTTGCTGCCAACACTTGAGCGAGCCCATTCGTGACTTCAACAGCAGCAACCTGTGTGCTGGATGTACTACCGCTGCTACCGTTAGCGAGAATATCGAGAGTATTGCCACTGCCCGAATAATCTGCCAATTTAAAGGCATTGGATAGTGCTACAGAATTGTTAAATCGTTGAGCTGCACCGACAGTAACTACGTTGTCAACTTCCTTAGATAATAGACCCAGAGCCGACATTATGCCGGGGTTATCTCCCGCCGGAACAACAACGATCACTTTGTTCTGATATGCGTAGGCGATCGCCGATCGTTCCGCTGCCGTTAGTTCGCTGCGGGGAATCACAGTTCCATCAGGCTGAGTTTGAGTTAGGTTGATGTTAATATTAACAACGGCATGGGGTTGCTTGGATACTTTAGCAGCATCCACAAATTTAATCAGAGATTCTACCCACTGACTCGAATTATCTTGAGTGCGAGCGACTGGCTGCGACGGGTTATTATTAACTCCATTAGCTGATGGGGAAGGATTGTTTGTGCTATTTGCGGGTTTTTCTTCTGCAACGAGCGGACTCTTTTCCTCAGCAGGATTATTGACAGTCAAGCCAGTATCAGTGATAAAACCTACTAAAGGTCGATCGGCTTGAGGAAACTCAAACTGTACTGGTGCGATCGCAGGTGGTGCGACTTTCACTACCATATCTTCCAGCCGCGAAATCAACGTCGCTGTATTATCCGAAATAGGAGTCGAGCCAGTTTGCTCCCTCAACTTCTCAGTCATGGCTTCTAAACGAGCAATCAAAGTGCGATCGATCGCCTTTTCGGCAACCACATCTGCACTACCCAAATTACTCAAACGTTGTTTAATGCTTTCCAATCGTGCAATCCAATCAGCATTGACATTATTGTTTTGTGCTACTTCATTCTTAACCGATTCTGTCACCGTCACCGTCGAATTATCCTCAGTTGGCTTTTCAACTGTAGGAGAAACTGGCAATGACTCTTTTGGTGCGGCATCATTAATACCTCCAGTCTCAGTCTGAGTAACTATCTCCTTTTTCTGCGACTCTACAGCAGTATTCGTACCTACAACTGGCATAGTCGGCGCTGCTAGCGGTGGCACAACCCCTAAAGTTTCTTTACTCTCAACCGTCAGTGTTGGCTGACTTTTCTTCACCGTTGAATCAACACTACTTTCAGGCAAACTAACTGTGGAAGTTTCAGCTTTATCAGTCTCTTTCAAAGGCAATGAAGGCTGCTTATCTTCAGCAGTTTCTTTACTCTCAACCGCCGTTTTTGGCTGACTTTCCTTCACACACTCTACAGGATTTGCGACTACAAAAACTTTAGTTGGTTCTGTTTTCTCTACCTCAGTTACTACCCCCGGCTTAGCTTCTTCTTTCACCGGGATTACTGCTGGCAAAACTTCCGGTTTTGTCTCTACCTTACTCTGACTTCCTGCTGGCAAATTTTCTGGTTGTGTTTCTAGCTTCTGCGTTGGTGTCGTTGCAGCTACTTCCGTCTCAGCATTAGATTGAGCGGGCAAAACGGGCGTGGCTGGTGCTTCGATAACTTCGTCTTTTATCTCAGTTGTCGCTACGGGAAGAGGCGTTTTTTCAACTGGTAATTTTTCCGTCGAATCCGCCAGAGTATCTTTGCCAGCAGTTGGTGTAGCTGTCTCACCTGTTGTCGGCTTTGCCTCTACTTGGTCGGTTGTTTTAACCTGAGTCAAATCACCAGAATCTTTGACTTCTTCCTCAGTCGTCACCGCTGGAGTAGTAGGCTTTGCCTCTACTTGGTCGGTTGTTTCAACCTGAGTCAAATCACCAGGATTATTCTCAGTATCTTTGACTTTTTCCTCAGTGGCCACCTCTAAATTAGTAGGCTTTGTCTCTACCTTTTCTGTGGTTTCAACTGGAGTCAAATCACCTGAATTATTCGCAATATTTTTGACTTTTTCCTCAGTCGTCACCCCTGGAGTAGTAGGTTTTGCCTCTACCGTGTCGGTTGTTTCTATTGGGGCTGCATCACTAGTATTTTTGTCGGTATTAGTGGCAGGTACTGGAATTTTTGGACTCTCTTTATCTGAAGTTGATGGAGTCACAATTTCTGTTTCTAAATCATCAATTAAATCTGATAATTCAGCATCTACATTTTGTTTTGGTTCCTGGGTAATGTAAGGTGTCGCATAAGCAATAAGTGCCTTGCCCAAATCTGTTTTCCGCCACTCTTTGCCCGGGTTAATCACAGTATCGAGTAAAGCAGCTTTTGCAGTCGCACCGCGCACTTGGAAAATGATATCGTTGTAATCTTTGTCACTCCCTGCATCTAAGCGCATATCCTCCATGATAAAGGTATTACCTTCCCCCGTCAGATCCGCCATTTGACCAAAGTGAAATCCCTCCACAGGATTCGCCATTGCCATAGAAAATAAAGGACGTTGATCGCCGCCAACAGTCGGATTATCAAACACAGACTTTACACTACCGTTGGGTACCAACATCACCCCATATTTACCCCCAGGAGTTACGGCAAAACTCTTGACTCCTAAGTAGACTCCTTCGTTGGCATTGTCCTCTCCTAACAAACCGGAGAACCGCGCACCTTCTGTAGCATCATTAATGACTACATGACCTTTCACAGAGTTACTTAAAGAACGCGCAGCTACTTCTTTAATGAATGCTTCCGAACCGGGTTGTAAGTTGTCTAAATCGTCTAAACTGAAAATAGCTAACTCACCTTGGAACCTCCCACCATCAAAGGTGTAGTCTATACTGATGCGACCTGTCTGATCGGTAGTAAATACCCCCGATGTAAAGAGAGAAATTAACTTTTTCTCCGTAATAGGTTCTGGTTCTTTTTTTGTTTCAGTTGTTGCTACGGTAGTATTTGAATTCTCTTTCTTTGTTTCTTCCCCGTTGCTGGTGTCAGTATTTGTTTTGTCCTCTGGCTTGCTGGCATCTGGGGAAGTAGCAACTAAAGTTTCGCCTGTTTTTGGTTGTTGAGTGGCAACTGTTTCTCCTGCAACTACACCCGTTTTGACGGCGACTGTGCTATTTGGATTGTTTGTGGCAACAGTTTCGCTGGGTTTTTCGGCGGTTGAAATTGCCGAATCGGTTGGTTTGTCTTGTGCGATTTCTCCCGCTGATAGAGTCTCTTCACTTGTTGGCAGTTCTTCGCTAGCAGATTCAGTCGTGGAAATAGGCTTTTTCGGTTCAGATGTGAGAGTTGTTTCGGAGCCTGTAGTGACGGGTTTGTCGGCACTTTTTGTTTCTGCAGCAGAGTCAGTCGTGGAAATAGGCTTTTTCGGTTCAGATGTGAGAGTTGTTTCGGAGGTAACGGGGAGTGGTTTGTCGGTAGTTGTTGTTTCAACCGCAGATTCAGTCGTTACTACAGGTTTTTCTGGTTCAGATGTGAGAGTCGGTTCGGAGTCTGTAACTGGTTTGTCGGGTTCATCGGTAGTGGTTAATGTTGTTTCTGCGGTGACAGTCTTGTCGTCAACAGGAGTTCCTGTAATTACATCTTTGTTTGCAGTCGGTTTTTCCGAAGTTTCGGCGCTGTTTGAGGGAAGTGCAGAATCTGATTTTGCACCAGTGAGGGTGTCTGCGTCGGATGATTTTTGAGTGCTAGTTGGTACTGAATTCAGCGTGTATTTGATGTCGCCGCTGATTTGCGAAACTTTGACTTTGAGTGAATAGTCTCCGGCTAGTAAACTGTCAACAATAATTGTTTCTGCCTCGGTTCCCGCGTTGGTGGAACTGTAAAGGGTTTCGCCACTAGAGTTTAATAAAAATATGTCGGCATTCCCGCTCAAACCGTCGATCGAAAATTGAAAACTTCCCGGACTGGTGATATTAAATTTGTAAAGGTCAAAGATATTTGTAGTATTAACACTACCAGTGTAGCTTGTGCTGCCAGTCAATGCCCCGATGTTACGTTCAGTCATACTACCCCTGAAAAATAGTTGCTTGAAAACGCTCTCTACTAATTATCGGAAGCAAACTGAGGTTTAGGCGAAATCATTACCTTTCGTTACATTAAGGTTACTGATCGCCCAAAGCTAAGTTCAGTCATACTACCCCTGAAAAATAGTTGCTTGAAAACGCTCTTAATTATCTATCTGGGGGGAGTTGAGGTTTTTATGCGAATCGTGGTAAATCGTTACATAAGTTTACATTAGGGTTGCCGATCGCCCAAAATTTGCAATCTACCCGCATTTAATTTACTGGTGATTTTGCTTAAAACTCCTGTGGGGAGTAGGGGTTGGGCATCCTGCCCGCCCCAAAGGTGCAATTTAAATACAGAAAAGCTTAGTTGCACTTCACTGCGGAAAGACCAAAGTGCGTGAAAGTCAACAGTCACACGCCACCAGTCAAAGATTTCTCGCCCTCACGCATCCTACAAGTGCGATCGCCCCAGACAATCCCTTATCCCCTACAATAAACAAGCAATTATTATATTTTGAGTTATCCTGTGAGTCCTACTGCCGAAGTCAGCAATACCCTAAATGCGGGCGTTCTACCAACCGTTACCGCTACCGCAGCCCGTCGCGCTGTTTTTCCCTTCACTGCAATTGTTGGCCAGGAGGAGATGAAACTGGCGCTGCTGTTGAATGTCATCGATCCCAAAATTGGCGGGGTGATGATTATGGGCGATCGAGGTACTGGTAAATCTACCACAATCCGCGCCCTCACTGATTTGCTGCCGGAAATTGAGGTGGTGGCTGACGATCCTTTTAACAGTCATCCCACTGATCCAGATTTGATGAGCGATGAGGTGCGCGATCGCACTTTATCCCAAACTGACATTAAAATCGCCCGCAAAAAAGTTCAAATGGTAGACTTGCCTCTGGGCGCTACCGAAGACCGAGTTTGCGGTACGATCGACATCGAGAAAGCTTTGTCGGAAGGTGTTAAAGCTTTTGAACCCGGTCTTTTAGCTAAGGCTAACCGTGGCATTCTGTACGTTGATGAAGTCAATTTGCTCGACGATCATTTAGTCGATGTTTTGCTCGACTCCGCCGCCAGCGGTTGGAATACTGTGGAAAGAGAAGGCATTTCAATCCGCCACCCGGCTAAGTTTATTTTAATCGGTTCCGGGAATCCAGAAGAAGGAGAATTGCGGCCGCAGTTGCTCGATAGATTCGGGATGCACGCAGAAATTCGGACTGTAAAAGACCCGAATTTAAGAGTGGAAATTGTCGAACAGCGATCGAGTTTTGACCAAAATCCGCCGGAGTTTCTCGCGAAATATCAGCAAGAACAAGATGAGATGCAGCAGAAGTTGGTGGAAGCTCAGGAAAGGTTGAAATCGGTAACTATCGATCGAGATTTGCGGGTAAAAATCTCCCAAGTTTGCGCGGAATTGGACGTAGACGGGCTGCGGGGCGATTTGGTGACGAATCGGGCTGCGAAAGCTTTCACGGCTTTGGAATGCCGCACAGAGGTGACTGTGGACGATATTCGCCGGGTGATGACTCTGTGTTTGCGGCACCGGTTGCGGAAAGACCCGCTAGAATCAATAGATTCGGGGTATAAAGTGACTAAAGTGTTCGATCGGGTATTCGGCCTAGAAACAACTGAGGGGTAATTAATAATTGGTAATTGGTAATGGGTAATTGGTGGTGATGAAGCATTCCCCAAATTTTCATACCTTATTTCCCATTTCCAATTACTAATTCTGGCAATGGAAAAACGAATTTTAGGATTAGATCCGGGCTTGGCCAATCTCGGCTACGGGGCAATTTCCTGTCAAATTGTACCGGGCAAACAAGATAAAAATAGCGTTTCCATGATTGATTGCGGCGTCATACAAACAACGCCAAAACAGGAAATGGGACAGCGCTTGAAAACAATTTACGACGATTTGCACGAGGTAATTGAACAGATTAAACCTGATATAGCAATTGCCGAAAAACTGTTTTTTTACAAGATGGGAAATACGATACTTGTAGCGCAAGCGCGGGGCGTTTTGACCCTAGTATTGGCGCAGTGTGGAGTGCCGCTGTTCGAGTTTACGCCGGCTCAAATTAAGCAAGCTTTGACCGGCCGCGGTAATGCGGATAAATCTGAAGTGCAAGAGGCGGTGGCGCGGGAGTTGGAGTTGGGTTATATTCCGAAACCCGACGATGCGGCGGATGCTTTGGCGGTGGCTTTGACTGGTTGGTACGATGATGATATTTGTCCGAAGAAAATACAGTTGGAAACAGGAAAAATTTAATCTAATCTTTAGTCTCGCGTTGCGCGGACTTGGTTTGTGTAGTAGCGATTTCAATCGCCGATTCCTAATTCCCGTTCAAATCATCGGCAAATTAAGAACAAATCCGGGCAAGACATCTTCT
This sequence comes from Microcoleus sp. S13_C3, assembly GCF_036700905.1. Lineage (NCBI taxonomy): Bacteria > Bacillati > Cyanobacteriota > Cyanophyceae > Oscillatoriales > Microcoleaceae > Microcoleus > Microcoleus sp. S13_C3. Next base: position 55,712 of record NZ_JAUBPT010000002.1, read on the forward strand.
ACCGATAAACTTACAGGAAAGTGTACAATTTCTACTTCGCGAGAATGGCGATAAATTTCTACTTTTTCGTCTAGAGGATGAATTAACCAACCCAAGCGTAAACCGCTGTTTAGATACTCCTGCATTTTCTCCTGAAGCGGCAGCAGGGGGTCTGGGCGCGATTCCCTACGGGATAGCTTCGCTTCACGCAATTCAATGGCAAAATCAGGACAGATTGGCGGAAATTTCTCTTGTTCTTCTGCTGTTAAAGCAGACCATCTTTCTAAGCTAACCCAAGCGGCGTCTGGAGCTCGATAGCCATTATTAGGCAAGCGAAAAATTGTAGAAGAACTAAACACTATCCCTAGCTGCGTTTTACGGTTCCACAAGCCCAAATCTGTAATTAAATAGGCTTTTCGATTGCCGCTGACTCCGCCTACTGGCGACATAATAATGATTTCTCCTTTAGGTGTCCGTTCAAATTGCCAATCTCGATTCATCTGGCATAAACGGTAAAACTGTTCATCTGTTAGTTCGACAGTATCTAAGTTTAAAATAATGGTTGTCATTTTATTATTTCTCTTCTCTTCTCCTCTCTTCAGTCTTGCGTTGCGCGGACGAAAGTTTGTGCGGTAGGGGCAATCCGTTGCCCTGATTCCAATCGCCGATTCATCTATTTTAGCGCCATTTTATTGAGAATCTTTGTTTTAATGAAAAATTAATCCTTATACAATTCCTAATTTTTTAAGTGCTATTGTCCGGTTTTTCGAGGCTAAGTGAAAATCTGGTTTTAATTTTAAGGCTTTGTCGTAGGAGGCGATCGCATCTTCAATCCTGCCTAAATCACCCAGTGCAACGCCCCGATTGAACCAGGCTTCGTGATCATCTGGTTTGAATTTTAAGGCTTTGTCGTAGGAGGCGATCTCATCTTCAAGCCTGCCTAAATTACCCAGTGCATTGCCCCGATTGAACCAGGCTTCGTCTTTATCTGGTTTGATTTCTAAGGCTTTGTCGAAGGAGGCGATCGCTTCTTCAAGCCTGCCTAACTTACGCAGTGCATTGCCCCGATTGTTCCAGGCTTCGTGTAAATCGGGTTTGAATTTTAAGGCTTTGTCGTAGGAGGCGATCGCTTCTTCAAGCCTGCCTAAATCAACCAGTGCAACGCCCCGATCGAACCAGGCTTCGTGATAATCGGGTTTGAATTTTAAGGCTTTGTCGTAGGAGGCGATCGCTTCTTCAAGCCTGCCTAAATCAACCAGTGCAACG
>NZ_JAUBPT010000002.1:57056-132847 GCF_036700905.1 Microcoleus sp. S13_C3
CCCCGATTGTACCAGGCTTCGTGATAATCTGGTTTTAATTCTAAGGCTTTGTCGTAGGAGGCGATCGCTTCTTCAATCCTGCCTAAATCAACCAGTGCAACGCCCCGAATGCACCAGGCTGTGTGATAATCTGGTTTTAATTTTAAGGCTTTGTCCCAGGAGGCGATCGCATCTTCAAGCCTGCCTAAATCAACCAGTGCAACGCCCCGAATGTTCCAGGCTTCGTGATAATCTGGTTTGATTTCTAAGGCTTTGTCGTAGGAGGCGATCGCATCTTCTAGCCTGCCTAAATTATACAGTGCAATGCCCCGAATGTTCCAGGCTTCGTGATAATCTGGTCTTAATTCTAAGGCTTTGTCGTAGGAGGCGATCGCATCTTCTAGCCTGCCTAAATTATACAGTGCAATGCCCCGAATGTTCCAGGCTTCGTGATCATCTGGTTTTAATTTTAAGGCTTTGTCGCAGGAGGCGATCGCTTCTTCAATCCTGCCTAAATCATCCAGTGCAACGCCCCGAATGTTCCAGGCTTCGTGATCATCTGGTTTTAATTTTAAGGCTTTGTCGTAGGAGGCGATCGCTTCTTCAAATCTGCCTAAATTATCCAGTGCAACGCCCCGATCGAACCAGGCTTCGTGATCATCTGGTTTTAATTTTAAGGCTTTGTCGTAGGAGGCGATCGCTTCTTCAAATCTGCCTAAAATATCCAGTGCAACGCCCCGAATGTACCAGGCTTCGTGATCATCTGGTTTGAATTCTAAGGCTTTGTCGTAGGAGGCGATCGCATCTTCAATCCTACCTAAATCAACCAGTGCATTGCCCCGAATGTACCAGGCTTCGTGATAATCTGGTTTTAATTTTAAGGCTTTGTCGAAGGAGGCGATCGCTTCTTCAATCCTGCCTAAATTAACCAGTGCAACGCCCCGAATGTACCAGGCTTCGTGATAATCTGGTTTTAATTTTAAGGCTTTGTCGTAGGAGGCGATCGCATCTTCAAAATCACCTTTCATAAATTGCTCATCTCCTCGCTTTTTCCATTCCTCAGCCTCTCGATCCGAAACTAGCGGAAACACAACCAAAATCTCCCTACCAACATTCCCCGCCACCTCTCCCAATTTCCCGATCGCAACTCGACTCAACAACTCCAACCTGCGCGCCAATTTCTGAAGCGATACCACCGCATCCGTAGACGCTGTACTCCCCTGCGCGCCCTCCAACAGTCGAGCCCCAAACCTCCGCAACCAAGCCGCCAATTCACCATTTTTAATTTGTTTTGCGAGTAAGAATCCCACAACATCGCCTCTTCCCCAGCCCTCATTCACCCCTTCGAGAAGTTCCATCAACTTCGCCTCGTATTCCGCATCAGTCAAAGTTGGCCGCGGTTGAGGAGGTGTCGGTTGAATCTTCGGGGGAGTCGTACCCAATAGCCGCTGAATTAATTGTTTGAGGAATCGCCAGATTTTATTTAACATTGGTGAGATGGTGAGGCGGTTGGTTTTTTGTTATTGTAGCAATAATTGTGGGGATTCGTCGCCAGTCCGATCGTCCGCCAGAGGTTGAAAAGGCGATCATCGTGATTTGTCGTTAGTCCCATAGTCCGCCAGGGGTTGAAACCCCTGTCTCATAGCGAAAGTCCTCTGAAAGAGGACTGAAGATGTACACAATGTTAATTAAGGGTGACATTTTGAACATTGTTAATTACCATTGAAATCCTTCTCATCAGTCCTATGCAAGAGGACTTCAGCTATGAGACGGGGGTTTCAACCCTCGTCGGACTTCGCAACATCGCAATCTAACATTTTGAAGATGATTAATTAGCCTTTAAATCCTTCTCATCAGTCCTATGCAAGAGGACTTCAGCTATGAGACGGGGGTTTCAACCCTCGTCGGACTCCGCTATGAGACGGGGGTTTCAACCACATTGAACTATTGCACCAGTGATAAAATTCAAACAATCAATCCCAACCTCAAAAAAAATGCTATAATAGCAACTTTAATTGCTAAACTTATCCCGCCAACAGAGAACCCAGGAAAATAATATGGTGATTATTACCTCACAACAAATTGCCCAATTTCGCTCGCAATTAGCCGAATATCCCGAAGCCCTAAAAGCCCTAGACGCCATCGAGGATTGCGAAGGTAACATCGAAGATGCAGCGATATCTCTAGCAATTCAAGCCGGACAAGAACCGAATATCTCGGAAAATTGGTTAGACGGATTGGCCAAAAGATGCCGCGTGGCTATCTGCAAATCAGAGGTTAAAGCAGAGTTGACAAACGGACAATTGAATGCAGCATTTAGAGATTTAGTTGCTGCCAAAATTTGCCCTGATATTTTGGTAACGTCGGTGATTATTTATGTATTTAAAACTGGGGTGGATGATTTTTGCGAACCTCTAGAATATAAACTGTAAAGCCATCGATGCCTTTAAAAAGTACGTGAAGCGAAGCTATCGCCAAGGGTAGGGAATCGCCCCAATTTATCGAAACATGATACAACGAGGCGATCCTCTTCGAGGGCTTCGCTAACGCACTTTTTCTCTACCCCTGTGCACTACTGTACCCAGCCAGCATCAAATCCGGCGACAAACCCAAAGATTTCCCCAGCAAACGAGCAAGTTGTACTAAAAAATTAGCAGTCTCTTCGTCACCTTCGCGGGCCATTGAAGCCGATATCTGGATTAGCATTTGCACAAATCCCGCATCAATTAAATCGGAACAGGAACTCAAAACCTCTGGTTCTTGGCCGTTGGGACAGGTAAGCACTCGCTCGATTAAGTTCAAATAAGCCTCTTGGCGTTCTGGATTCATTTTGGGAGGATCTGTACAGTAAATAATTTATTATTACGCTTAACTGAGTCCTGTCAATCAGGCGATCGAATATGCGATCCCCGTCTTTCCTCTAGAAACTCCATTCAGTCAGGAATAGACATAAGCTTAAAGAAAATCTTAAGTTTCTAAATGTTAGTTTAGTCCAGGTAAGGTGGTTATGGGCGCACCCTAGGATTCAAGGTAAGGTGCGCCGAAAATCACCCTACTATTCAAGGGAATTAGGAATATAAAAAATGAAAATAGGAATATTTTTAGGAAATCTAGGAAACCCCGCCATCTACTATCCCAAACTAGCCAAAATCACCGGCGGAGTCACAGCCAGTATTTTTCTTTGCCAATTATTGCAATGGCAATCACAAAAGTCCAACTCCGGCGAATGGGTTAAAACTAACAGCACAGAAATAGAAAAAGCCACTGGTTTAAATCAGGAAGAACAGGAATTAGCGAGACAGCAGCTCAAAGTGCGATCGCTCCTGAAAGAAAAATTAACAAATCCCAACACCGACACCCTAGAACTCTGGGCTGACATTGACGCTTTCGAGGAAAAACTCAATAACTTTTGGACATCCAATCCTGTCGCAATTATACCACAGACAACCCGCGAAAGCAACAATCGCCCTGTAGAAATAATCCCCGAAACATCACGCCCAAATCATGTAGGTAAAACCGACAAATATTTTGGGCAACCCCGCCAGCAAATAGCCGTTGCTGTCACCCCGAATTACCGATTTAGCGGCCCTTGGAACTCCCAGGAAGAATTGCACAAGTTTCAGCGATCTTTAGAAGCATATGCTCAAGAGCGTAATTTAGGATTCGGCAATCCTTCTGGATGGGCATTTAAAATTATTGACAGCATGACAAAAGGCTTAACCTCAACTTTTTGGGATGAATTTATCGCCGGAATCCCTTTAGGAGAAAGTCAGAAAGTCCAGCGGGATTGGGAAATCGAGCCGGAAGTGCCTTATCCTGCTTTTGAAGAAGAGCGAATTCAGTATTACGTCCACAAAGGCGAACCGCTGGAAGCAGCAGTCTCTAAAGCCCGTGCTGACTTGAGAAACCCGGTTTTGGGCAAAGATTTGTGGGAGGGTTTTCTGCGAAAGTGCGATCGTATTGCTGATGATGCACTCAAAGCAAAACAGCAGGGCGTTGACACACCATATCTGCCGTCTTCCTTCAACGAAAAACCGCAAATCACCAAGGATAGTGTAATGCGGAAGTTAGGGGCGATCGCGCCTCAATCGGCCTTAAATCAATCCACATCTGAAACAATTGCTGAACCGCCAAAAAACGAACAAAAAGAGCTGCCAACAGTCGCCGAAATCCCCAGTATTTCCTCTTTGCAAAAAGCTTACCAAACTCCTCTGGGTCGAAGTATAGTAGAAAAACAAATCGCTGCTAACCCAGAATGGGGGTACGAAATAGTTGACGGTGAAATAGTCGAATCAATACCTTTTTAATGAGGCTGATATGAAACGAGTTAGCGAGATTAATCCGCTGGGAGAAGAGCGACCAAATCCTTCTGAGGAAACTCGGAAAAATCTGCGACGGGAAAGGTTGCAGCGAGAAAGAGATGAAGGATATCAAATGTTAGTTGAACTCTGCAATTTAGGCGAATATGACATGGCCCAGCAGTTAGCAAATCGCAACTCTAATTGGGGTTATGAAATAGTTGATGGAATTGTGATGGAAAGGATAGATTAGGTTCGCAGTTATCCCATTTGTCACTTTCATGGGCGGGCAAGATGCCCGCCCAACAAAAAAATTAATATGTCGTGGCACAGGCCGAAAAGCCTGTTCCGCATCTTGCCTGTTCCTAATAATATGGGCCGGCTCTCCGGCATACCCCACAAGAAACTTAATATGTTGTGGAACAGGCATCTTGCCTGTTCCTAAGAGTGGTGCAAGTGGACTCTCACAATCTCTATGTTAAAATTATAACTAAAACTTAAATCCCTATCAAAATATGACAACAACTATTAACGCCAAAAATATCACTCTCGGTGAAGTAAGTCAATTTTTGAAATTCCAAGAGCAGCTTAATAATGACACGTACACAAATTTTTTATCCTTAGAATCCTTAACAGAGATAGAACAGTTAGAACTCGCCCAAATCCGCAACGATTTTCGCGAATACCTCTCAGTGGAAAGAGTCTCTGAAGGACTGGTACAGGCTTTAACTACGTTTCCCTTAATGCGATTGGCTGGCTTCTACCGCCGCCCAATCAAGATGAGTCTAGAACAAGACATTGCTAACATAACTATAGAAGATGAAGACACAACGATTACAGGCAGATTAGACATTTTAGCAATCAATAAAGAGAAACAAATTGCCGCTGATATACCATTTTGGATTTTAGTAGTAGAATCTAAAAATAGTCTAATTGCTCCCCGCGCAGGTTTGCCCCAACTCCTAACTTACGCCTATAAAAGTTTAGAATATCAAGAGTCTGTTTGGGGGCTGGCAACTAGCGGAGAGTTTTATCAGTTCGTCCATATCCGCAGAGGCAATCCCCCAACCTATCAGCTAATGCCATTTTTGACTTTGATGGAAGCCGAACCTTCAATTTTGTTGCTGCAAGTTTTAAAAGCTATTTGCAAACTCTAAAAAAAGAGGCAGGGAGCATTCCCCGCCTCCAATCTGCAATGACTGTTAACCTAAAAGTTAGATTAGCCAGCCAATACTTTTTAGTAGCCTCTGGTGTTAGGCTTGTGGACGATGAAGCTCAGCACTTGGCATTGCTTCACGTTGTCAAAACCCATGACGCGGATGTAGCAGCTAGGATTTTCTTGACGGCAAGCTTGAACTTCAGCCATGATTTCTTGGACGCTGCGAGCACCAAACAAAGGCAACTTCCACAAAGTCCAGTAGCGCATTTCAGCGGCAGAGGTTTCGTTGAATTCTACGCCGGGAATGTAGCCTTGATCCAGGATGTACTGGAGTTGCTTGGCAATTTGGGCGTCTGTCAGCGGGGGCAAATAGGACAGAGTTTCGTAACGACGCTCTTTAGGTAAAGTCTTCATTTTTTGTATCTCTAAGGTGTGTGTTCGATCGCACTTGTCGATCGATTAACTCGACAAATTATCCAGATTCGGTTCAGAATCTATTGATGTTTCAGGATTACTGCTAGGAACAGACCAATTAAGTTGCGTAGTTCGCTCTAAATGCTGGCGTCTGTGTTCCATATTCGCCTGTTGAATGCCAGTACAAACCATTTCTGGCAAATATTCTGTCACATCGTGAGCCAGATACTCTCGCACAGTCATGATCCGAAAGCCTAAATCTTGATTTTCCAAAAGCAACTCTTGAATATAAGCTTCTCCATCTTGGATTTTGCCCTTAGTGGAAAACTCATTCAACCAGATTGCCAGAGGAGGATTGGTTTCGCTCAACTGAGCGACCACCATCCGCACGGATTGATAGGTTAGGTAACTTGCCAGCACCTTAGCGGTGTCTTTCGCAACTTGTTTGAGATCCATTTTTGACCCCAGCTCCCTCAAATTTTAGATTTTGGATTTTAGATTTTGGATGCAAACTTACTTGTAAATCTTCTTCAAAGATAAAGACTTCCCAGCAAGTTTGCGACCTAAAACCTAAAATCTCAAACCAAAAATCCTTAAAGGGTATCCATTGCCTCGAACTCAAACTTGATTTCTTTCCAGAGTTCGCAAGCAACAGCCAGTTCAGGAGACCATTTGCAAGCTTCGCGAATTACGTCGCCGCCTTCGCGCATCAAGTTGCGGCCTTCGTTACGAGCTTGGACGCAAGCTTCCAAAGCAACGCGGTTAGCAGTTGCACCAGGTGCGTTACCCCAAGGGTGGCCCAAGGTGCCGCCGCCGAACTGCAAGCAGGAGTCGTCGCCGAAGATTTCCACCAAAGCCGGCATGTGCCAGATGTGGATACCACCAGAAGCAACCGGCATGACACCGGGCATGGAGGCCCAATCTTGGGTGAAGTAAATACCGCGGCTGCGGTCTTCTTCGATGTGGTCTTCGCGCATCAAGTCTACGAAGCCCATCGTGATGCCTTTTTCGCCTTCGAGTTTGCCCACAACTGTACCGGAGTGCAGGTGGTCGCCACCGGACATCCGCAAGCACTTGGCAAGCACGCGGAAGTGGATACCGTGGTTTTTCTGACGGTCAATCACGGCGTGCATAGCGCGGTGAATGTGCAGCAAGATACCGTTGCGGCGGCACCATTTGGCCAAGGTGGTGTTAGCAGTGAAACCACCGGTCAGGTAGTCGTGCATGATGATGGGGGTTTTGATTTCCTTAGCGAACTCAGCCCGCTCCATCATTTCTTCGCAGGTAGGGGCAGTTACGTTGAGGTAGTGGCCCTTGACTTCGCCGGTTTCTGCTTGGGCTTTTTCAATAGCTTCTTGAACGAACAAGAAACGATCGCGCCAACGCATGAACGGTTGCGAGTTGATGTTTTCGTCGTCTTTGGTGAAGTCCAAACCGCCGCGCAGAACTTCGTAAACGGCACGACCGTAGTTCTTAGCAGACAGACCCAATTTTGGTTTAATTGTACAGCCCAGCAAAGGACGACCGTACTTGTTCAATTTGTCCCGCTCAACGGTAATACCGTGAGGAGGGCCTTGGAAGGTTTTCAGGTAAGCGATGGGAATCCGCAAGTCTTCCAAACGCAGAGCGCGCAGAGCTTTGAAACCGAACACGTTACCCACCAAAGAGGTCAGCAAGTTGGTGACGGAACCTTCTTCAAACAAATCCAAAGGATAAGCAATGAAGCAGATGTATTGGTTGTCTTCACCTGGAACTGGTTCGATGTCGTAGCAGCGACCTTTGTAGCGGTCGAGGTCGGTCAGGAGGTCAGTCCAAACAGTTGTCCATGTACCTGTAGAAGATTCAGCAGCCACAGCAGCGCCTGCTTCTTCTGGGGGAACTCCCGGCTGCGGTGTGACGCGGAAGGCAGCCAAAATATCTGTATCTTTCGGCGTGTAGTCCGGCGTGTAATACGTTAGTTTATAGTCTTGAACTCCGGCTTTATACCCAGCCTTTGATTGAGTTTGGGTTTGCGCGTAAGCCATATCTCGCTTCCTAGTATTCGCTTAATTTTTTTGCCCGATCGCAGGCTGTTAAAAATATATCAACAAAGTGTCACTCTCCAATTTTAATATTCTTTTAATCATCATAAGTATTGTTTATTTTGCTTTACATTCCGAAAATATTTGTAACATATCTTATAAAATTCAAGCGACGAAGGATGCAGGAGGAAAGGCTGGGGATCGAAGAGATTTTGGATTTTAGATTTGGGATTTTAGATTGAGGAAACAGGAAAGATTAGTCATAAATACTTAATTTTATGGTGGAGATCGATTAAATTTGAGATTGTAAATTTTAGGTTGGGGGGAGGAAAAGTTAGTTATAAATACTTAATTTTAGGGTAGGAGATCGAGCTCAACTGCAATCGAGTATGCAATTATTTAATTGAAAATCCCGTGGGGGGCCAAGAAACCGGGTTGATGGGAAAAATTTGGGTATATTAACGAGAAATATAGCAAGAAACCGGGTTTCTGAGGTTGTAAAGCCCGATCGCGCCAACTCTGGCACAATCGAAAATCGAAAATCCAAAATCCAAAATCCCGTGGGTGGGCGAGAAACCGGGTTTCTACGAAAAATTGGTGCTAAACGAGAAATATACCAAGAAACCCGGTTTCTGAGGTTGTAAAGCCCGATCGCGCCAACTCTGGCAAAATCCACAATCTAAAATCGAAAATCTAAAATCCCGTGAATCGGAGACCGCCAACTCAAAAATCGACAGCATACCACATAATATGGACAGGGCTTGTGCAGCAAGAGCAAGCTCGTGTCTCAAACCAAATCCGTCGTTACAGCAATTTAACCTCGCTGAAAACCTGGTTTCTGCCTTAACTGCGCGTAAGTCTAGTATGGATATTTAGTCCCATTTTTACTCTGGTTGTGCCTCACCCCCCTTCAAAAGCCGTTCACTGCATCAATCCAGATTGCCCAAGGCCCTACCCTCAGACTTGGGGCAACAATTTTTGTCATAGTTGCGGGGCTCCCCTGCGGCTAAAAAATCGCTACGTGCCTCTACAAAGCCTCGGTTCCGGGGGTTTTGCAGCGATTTTCACAGTTTGGGACACAGAAACTGAAACCGAGCGCGTCCTGAAAGTGTTACTCGAAACTTCCGCCAAAGCGCTGAAACTGTTCGAGCAAGAAGCTTGGGTTTTGGCACTTTTGCGACACCCAGGCGTCCCTAGAGTCGAGCCTGACGGTTATTTTTACGTCCAAACGCAAAATTTTGCAGGCGGGGAGGGAAATCCTGCGGCGAAGCGACTGCCTTGTTTGGTAATGGAAAAGATTCACGGCAAAACTTTAGAAGAGGTTCTCGACGAACACCCTCAAGGATGTCCGCAGGAATGGGTGTTTAGTTGGCTGAGTCAAGCTGTGGAAATTTTAGAGGAGTTGCACAGGTGTCAGATTATTCACCGCGACATTAAACCCTCAAATTTGATGCTGCGAGACCCGGAATCGCCCCAAGTCCTGCTTAGCAAGGGTTTGGGCGGACTGCAATTGGTGACGATCGACTTTGGGGGAGTTAAACAGATGGGCGGTGTCGAATCCGTGGGGAAAGATTCTCGGAGTTCGACGCGGTTGATTTCGCCCGGATACAGTCCGCCGGAACAAATTGTGGGAGGCGGTGTGGTGCCGGCGACGGATTTTTATGCGCTGGGGCGGACTTGCATTCACTTGCTGACAGGGAAGTATCCGGCGGAAATTGAAGATCCGATGACGGGAGAGTTGCGGTGGCGCCACATTGTATCTGTGAGTCCGGCTTTGGCGAATTTGTTGGACGATATGGTGCGATCGAACGTGCGGGAACGTCCGGCGACGGCTGGTGATGTTCGGGCGCGTTTGCAGGAGATTTATGCTAGGAGTAAGGGCAAAATCGCCATCGCCCCAATGGGTCAAGCTATTGTAGAATTCTGCCGGCAAGTAGTGGTGGCAGGGGCGCAAAAAACGGCAAGTTTGACGGTTTTGCTGTTCGGCGCGATCGCCCAAATCGTGGTAGCTTCTCTGGATACAGGCTGGGAAATGGTGCTGGGTGCCGTTGGTGGAAGTGCGGGGGCGATCGGCGGTTTGGTTTTGGGTTATGCTTCGCCTATTGGCCCGGAAATTGCCAATTTTCTAAATGAAGGTTTGCAGCAATTAATTCCTAACATGACTTTCGCTGTCGGGCCAGAAGTGCTGCTGTTTGGATTTGCGGGGTTCGGAACTGCGATCGGTTTGACGGATGCGGGGAGTTTTCGCCAGCAAAAACAGTATTGGCTGTCTGGATTGATGGGAGCTCAGGGCTATTTGTTGGCGGGTTTGTGCTGGATGGAAGCAACAGCTTCTAGTGGTGTGCAGGGGGTTATTTTGGGATCTTTTGCGATCGCCTCTTTGACTGTGGGAATGGGTTTGCGGAGCCATCAATTAGTTCATGCTTTGGTTGTGGCTGTTTTCTCTACGGGAATGTTTCTCTTGCTGAATGCTTGGAACATTTTTCCGGGGAGTTTCTTTGGGATTTTGTCACTGTCTAACGTTACCTTCGGCTGGCTGCAAGTTTGGGGCTCGATTGTGTTTTTTGGTTTGTTGGGAAGTGCGATCGGGCTTTGTTTGGGAGTCAGTCATTATTTAGTTGTGCCCGTGCTCAGGTGGTTGGGATGGCGGTAGGAATTAACACCAAATCACTATGCTAATCGAGTTGTTATCAATGAAGTCTGTCTCAAGATTTTCAATGGTTGGTGCTCTGGCGATCGCCCTTGTGCTCAGCAGCCCCAATCTAGCCAAAGCCGAATCGCGAGAACAAGCCGTCGATCGATTGACCGATTTCTTATTCTACAGGGTTAATCCTCAGTTAAACAATCGCAAACTCCAAGCGGGCGATCGCGAATATAGCAATCAATGGCGGAGATTGCGCGAAGCGATCGATCCGCGAGTCAAGTCCGTACAAGAAGTCTGTTTTAGGCCAGCCCCAGAAGAGACAGGATGGGAATTCACGACAATTAACGGCGAAACCTACGAGCAAACCTACGATTTACTTGCAGATACAATTTTTTACAGCCGCCATCCTCAACGAACCGGACAGCAAATTCCCAAAAACGATCGAATCGGCATTAGTGAATGGTCAGCAATTCGACGCGAAATGTATATTTCCAATTGTGGACTGTGAGACTCGATCGCCTTACGTCGCACGCAGCATTGATCCAAGATAACTCCTAGAGTAGAGGTCATCTCTACACAACTCTGTAAAAAGAAAGGTTTTAAACCGATGAGTATGAAAATTTGGATAGGCGATCGCACTCTTATTACTACCAGAATTATTGCACCATTGATGGGACTAATCGCCATTGGATATACAAGTTTGGCGGATGCTGCCACACAGCAACAACTTCTCAGCATAAATAGTGCAAACATCGATACAAAAAGTAAAAAAAATTACCTGAATAATCCACCCGAAAATTCAACTATGGAGGCTTTAAATAAAAAAGTTCAAGTCAGCCTTGAATTTTCTGTAAATGCCCCAAAAAAAATACCTCTTCAACAAGGTATGCCATACAAAGAGGCGCGCCAAATCCTGATTCAACAACGGTGGCAGCCAAGCTTACAGGGTCAACCTAACCTCCGAGATCGTTCGGTTAAAGAGCTATTTGATTTAGGATATAAAGAGATTAAGGATTGTTCTGGTACAGGAGAGGGGCCTTGTCGTTTTGAGTTTATCAATCAACAAGGAGAACTGCTAGTTATAGTCGCTACGACAAGAGGTTCTGAAAATACAAAACGTTTTGTGAGGAATTGGTGGATTGAGAAAAAGACAGATAGCCCTCAACAAAAATCGTCATCAAACATAATTCAAGAAGGTCGTTATTGGTTGGGAGGTACGGATCAGGGTTTAGAGGTTAAGGGAAAACAATATCGATATTATGACGAGTCTAATATCGAGCGACCGTGGCAACCTCTCTCTGAGTTACAATATATTACAAAAGGCGTTGTGTTTGATGGGAGAAATTATTGGTGTTTATCTACTCTAGCACCGAAAACGGGAGGTATTTCTTGTTCCATAGATGGATGGCAACAAAAGATTTATCACCAGCTATATCGGGGATATTGATGATTTTTATGGGGTTTAATCGTGCTAATTAAATCACTTTCAATTACGTCAAGATCGAAGTTTTTAGGGGTGTGTGCGTTAGCTATAGCCCTTGTACTCGGTGGTTCCAATCTAGACAGTGCTACAGCGCGCGATTATGAATCACGAACTCAAGCTGTGGATAGGCTGACGGATTGGTTTTTTTATAGAGTGAATCCTCAATTGGGAGGTCGCAAATTGCGTTCTGACGATTCTTCTGCCTACATCCGCGAATGGAATGCTATTCGTAATACAGTCGATCGAGAAATGATTACTACACAAGGAGATTGCGTCGGTGATGCTTTCTGGGACTTCGATTATCGTTCTCATGGGCGATCGCTCGATCGGATTGCAGATACAATTTGGGATATCCGCGATCCATCGGGTGACAAAACTCGTGCAGATGTTTCTAAACAAGAATGGCAGAAGCTTCGTAATTCAATAATTAGAGAGCATTTTTGCTATTAAGTTGCCATATTTGTCAATCCAATTTCAACAATAAATAACAACAGCGCTTTTAGTGACAAATATTGTTAAAATATAAAATAGGCAACCTCGATTGTAGATCATTTAGTCAAAAAGCAACGAAAACATTCTCTAGGAAAACAAAAGGATCAAAAAATGGGTCGAGTCACCGCAACAATAACCGTCACCAATCACATCGATGAAATTCTGGGAGAAAGAGGGTTCATCCCCGCAGAGCAAATACGCTCTATCACCATCGATAACGTCTTAGTCGATACAGGCGCAACTCGACTCTGCTTACCAGCAGATATTATCAGTCAGTTGGGTTTGCCAATGCTAGGTGAAATCGACGGACATACGGCAATAGGAACCAGAAAATTTCGTCTGTTCAAAGATGTCACTCTTGCCGTAGCTGGACGAGAAGGCAGGTATGATTGTGTAGAAATTCCCGCAGGAGAAGAACCTTTACTCGGCTTAATTCCCCTCGAAGATTTGGGTTTAGAACCAGACTTGAAAAATCAGCGGTTGATTGTTTTGCCGGCGGAGGGGATGCAAAGCTATATTCGCGTGTAAAATCTCGATGATTAACGTTAAATGCTTGATTTACCTACATTAGAGCTTACTTGTCTCTGATTCCTTGTTTAAAATCCCGATCGCAAAATTTGATAGTTTTTTGTTATTATGGGAAATAGTAGTTGACTCAAATAGGTGACTCAACGTAATGAACATATCCTTAACTCCCGAACTAGAGCAGTTTGTTCAGTCAACAGTCAACAACGGTAGATACTCATCAGCTTCTGAAGTGGTATGGGCTGCGTTACGATTGCTAGAACAACGAGAAATGGAACGCTTGGTGCGTTTAGAGGAACTCCGCAAGGAAATAATGATTGGAATTGAAGCTTCCGATCGCGGAGAGGTTTTTGATGGTGAAGAAGTGTTAAGAGAACTGCGTGAGGAGATTCAGCAAGCCGATGAGGGTGAAAAATGAGTCGATACACTTTGAGTGCCCCTGCCAAGCAAGATTTAAGGGAACTCACGAACTATCTGTTGCAGTTTAGCGCCAATGCAGCCAACCATTTTCTTAATGTTTTTCAGGAAAAATTTCGTTTATTAGCAGATTTTCCAGAAATGGGGCGCAGTCGTGAGGAATTAGCACCGTCTCTACGCAGTTTCCCTGTAGATAAATATGTAATTTTTTACCGCGTTATTAAAAATGGTATCCAAATTGAAAGGGTGTTGAGTGGTTATAGAGACTTTGAGGATGTTTTTGTAGAAGACAGATAATATTATATTTTTGCACTAAAATGTCAGTCACTACTCATCAATTAATTCAGTGGAAACAACAAGGGCGGTCAATTGTTGCCCTGACAGCTTATGATTATGCGATCGCCCAACTCATCGATCAAGCAGGCGTAGATATCATCCTAGTCGGCGATTCCTTCGCCATGACAGTCTTAGGCTACGACACAACCCTGCCGCTAACCCTCGATGAAATGCTGCACCACGCTAAAGCAGTGCGCCGTGGTGTTAAACAAGGATTAATTGTGGTCGATTTGCCGTTTTTGACTTACCAAGAAAGTCCCCAGCAAGCCATGCACTCGGCCGGGAGAGTTTTGAAAGAAACAGGCGCTCAAGCTGTAAAATTGGAAGGTGGATATCCAGCAATGGCCGCCACAGTTTCGCAGCTAACATCCGCCGGAATTCCGGTGATGGGACACGTCGGTTTAACTCCGCAGTCGGTACACCAACTCGGCTACAAAAAACAAGGAAAAACAGCCGAAGCAGCCGATCGCATCATAGCAGAGTCGATCGCCCTTCAAGAAGCCGGTGCCTTTGCGATCGTCTTAGAACACATTCCCGCAGACTTAGCCGCTCAAATTACCCAAAAATTAACTATTCCGACAATTGGCATCGGTGCGGGGCCGCACTGCGACGGCCAAGTTTTAGTTACTTCCGATTTGTTGGGACTTTCCGAAAAACAGCCGCCTTTTGCAAAAGCTTACGCCAATTTGCGAGAAACAATTACCCAAGCTGTGAAAGATTATTCCCTTGAAGTTAGAGAAGGCAAATTTCCCGAATAGGTTCGTAGTGAGGGCTTGAGCCCTTAAAAATGAGGACTAAAATCCTCACTACAAACCTAATTTACACTTTCGGCTGGCCCTCTTCTTCTTTATCCTTCTCCTTATCAACAGCATCATCATCAGATTGACTGATGCCATCCTTAAAACTACGCAAGGTTTTCCCCAAGGCATTTCCTAACTCAGGAATCTTCTTGGGGCCGAAAATTAAAATAGCGACTACCGCAATAATGCCCATTTCGGGCAATCCCAGACCAAACATACAAAATCTCCTCTAAAACTTGCTCGATCGTAAGTCAATCTTAAGTCAATCTACTGATATTGTTAAAGTATCTACCTTTTTTCCTGCATCCTGCAACAGTAGAATCAAGTTTAATTAAGCTATCGCACGATAAATAAGAATGTTAGAAACATCCCAGCCTTCTCTACGCGAGCAACAGCACCATCTCATCCGCGATTTAGCAGACCGGATGGAAGCAGTATGGCACCGCTATCTCGACCTCGAACCCTACCACCTGCCCGCTGAGTTGGGATACGTAGAAGGCCGCTTGGAAGGAGAAAAACTGATCATTGAAAACCGCTGCTATCAAACGCCCCAGTTCCGCAAAATCCACCTCGAACTCGCTAAAGTCGGGCCGGTACTTGACATTCTGCACTGCGTGATGTTTCCCAGACCGAATTATGCTTTGCCGATGTTCGGTACGGATATCGTAGCAGGCAAAGGCCAAGTTAGCGCCGCGATCGCAGACCTTTCTCCCCTCAACCGAGATCGAACTTTGTCGGAAACCTACCGAACCCAACTGGGAATTTTGCCGATTAAGCAATTTTCTTGTCCCCGCCCAATTCCCGAATGGGGGGATATTTTCTCAGAATTTTGTCTGTTTGTGCGGCCAGAGTCGATCGAAGAAAACAGTCGGTTTTTGGATATTGTTGAATCCTACGTGGAAATTCACTGCAAACAGGCAGTCGCTTCCGAACCTGTCAATGCCGCCGAAGCATCGGAAATTCTAGACGCTCAAATTTACTACTGCACCCAGCAGCAGCAAAACGACAAAACCCGCCGCGTACTCGAAAAAGCTTTCGGTCAAGATTGGGCTGAACATTACATGACCGAGGTGCTTTTTGATATCCCTAAATAGCTGAAATTGGTTTACAATACTTCACAGTAGGTGAAAAAAACTTAATCAGGAAATCACCTACTTTATAAGTAATGGTAAAGGAATCACGGCTCAAGGATAAATCATTTTTAAAACCCCCAGGGCGAGGAATTATCGGTTTAGCGATCGGTGCAACTCTCATTACCACAGGAGTTGGTTTTTGGCAAGTATCTCAAATTAGAAAAGCCGAAGAGTTAAAGGCGGCGGCTGCAACGGCGGCTGCAACTTCCGTCGCCACCCGCAACAGCGTTACCGCTTTGGGTAGGTTGACTCCGCAGGGGGAAGTTATCAAATTGTCGGCCCCTTCGGCGTCGGAGGGAGCAAGAATTGAACTTTTGCAGGTGGAAGAGGGCGATCGAGTCAGTCAAGGACAAATCATAGCAGTTCTCGATACGCGCGATCGACTCCAAGCAATCCTCCAACAAGCCGACAAAGAAGTCAAAGTCAAACAAGCAGAATTAGCGAAAATTCAAGCAGGCGCAAAAACAGGCGTTGTCGGCGCCGGGAAAGCAGAAGTTGCCAAGTTTCAAGTTCAACGTCAAAGAGAAACCGAAGGCGAAGCAGCGAATGTCGCCCGCTTAGAAGCTCAACTGCGAAGAGAAACCGAAGCTGAACAAGCTAACGTCGCCAAGTTTGAAGCACAACTGCAAAGAGAAACCGAAGCCGAACAAGCTAATCTTGCTAAATTTGAGGCACAACTAGAAAGAGAAACAGAGGTGCAGCAATCCAAATTGGCTAGGTTAGAAGCTCAATTGCGCGGCGAAATTGCCTCTCAAAATGCTACAGTCGATCGGCTAAAAGCCGAATTAACCAACGCCGAAGCCGAGGAACAACGCAATAAAGAACTTTCTGAAACAGGCGCAATTTCTGCTTCCGCCTACGACACCAAGCGCTTAGCAGTAGAAACTGCTCGCCAGAGAGTCAAAGAAGCTCAAGCTGTATTAGAAAAAACAGTGCAAACTTTGCGTGAGGAAATAGTCGAAACTAAAGCAACAATCAAACAAACAGTAGAAACAGGCCAGCAGGAAATCAATCAATCCAGAGCCAATCTCCGACGCAAGTTAGAAACAGGTAGGCAGGAAATTAACCAAGCCAGAGCCACCTTAAATCAAAAGATAGAAACAGGACGAGAACAAATCAATCAAGCCGAAGCAATGCTCAAACAAAAAGCAGAAACCGGCGAAGAACAAATCAATCAATCCAAAGCAAATCTAGACCAAATTGCCGAAGTACGTCCCGAAGACGTGCAAGCCGCCCAAGCAGCCGTAGAAAGTGCGATCGCCACCAAACAAAAAGCTCAAGTAGACTTAAACTTAAGTTACGTCAAAGCACCGGTATCCGGCTACATCCTGAAAGTTCACAGCCGACAAGGAGAAGGTGTCAACACTCAAGACGGCATCGTAGAACTAGGCGGCACCGACCAAATGTACGCCGTAGCAGAAGTTTACGAAACCGACATCGCCAAAGTGCGAAACGGCCAGCGCGCAACAGTCACCAGCCCCGTATTTGCAGGCGCTTTGGAAGGAACAGTCGCTCGCATCGGCAAACAAATCGGCAAAAAAGATGTCCTTAATACAGACCCCGCCGCCGACACCGACGCGAGAGTTATCGAAGTAAGAATTCGCCTCGATCCGGAATCGAGCAAAAAAGTTGCAGCCCTAACAAACTTGCAAGTAGAAGTTAAAATAGACATCTAAAATGGGTAATTGGTAATTGGTAATTGGTAATATCATGTCCTATCGAGTGACCGCGATTAAAAGGGCGGGTTTTTGAGATTGTCAATTATTGGCAGGTATTGTTGGCTCACGGGCCCCTACCGTATTAGGGGTAATCGACCGGACATAATATAATTGGTAATTGGTAATTCGTAATTGGTCAGAGGAGTTATTCCCTCTTCCTCCTTCCTTATTCCTTCTTCCTGACATCCGTTACATCCGTTACATCCGTTACATCCGTTACATCCGTTACATAATCCGTTGCCGAACTTCCTTCATTGTATGGCAAAAATACCACTAGCTTGGGCACAATTAACCCGCGAAAAAATGCGCTTAGCCGTCGCACTAGCCGGCATTGGCTTCGCCGACTTGCTAATGTTTATGCAGTTCGGGTTTAGAGACGCGCTATTTGAAAGCTCCATCACCTTTCACTCACAGTTAAAAGGGGATATTTTTATCACCAGCACCCAGTCTACGGCTTTAATAGCCATGAAAAGTTTTCCCCAGCGTCGCTTGTATCAAGCTTTGAGTTTTGACGGCGTTACAGCAATTAGTCCCGTATATTTAGGCTTTGGATTGTGGAAAAACCCCGACCCCAACCAGCGAAATACTCGGCAATTGATGGTCATAGGTTTTGACCCCGCTAATCCCATCTTTGATCTGCCTGAAATCCAAAATAATTTGGACAAAATCAAAATTTCCGATGTGGTTTTATTTGACCAAGCTTCTCGGCCGGAGTTTGGGCCGGTAGCAGAATATTTCCAACAGGGAAAAGTTGTTGAAACTGAAGTTGACAATCGCCGCGTTAGGGTAGATGGTTTATTTACTATAGGGGCCTCTTTCGGTGCCGACGGAAATCTTGTCACCAGCGATTTGAACTTTATGCGGATTTTTTCGACGCGGAGAACAAGAGGTTTAATCGATATAGGTATTGTTCACTTGCAGCCGGGAACAGATGTTAAGGCTGTTGTTGAGAAAATGAGGGCAACTTTGCCGAATGATGTGAGAATTTCTTCTAAAGAAGAGTTTGTAAATATTGAGAAAAAGTATTGGGAAGAAAGTACGGCGATCGGATTTGTTTTCACTCTCGGCGCGGCAATGGGATTTATCGTGGGGATAGTGATTGTTTACCAAATTCTTTATACTGATGTTACCGATCATTTACCAGAATACGCTACGCTGAAGGCGATGGGATATAAGGACATTTACTTTTTGGGTGTGGTGTTTCAAGAGGCTTTGATTTTGGCAATTCTTGGTTATTTGCCGGGGTTTGGGGTTTCTGTGGTGCTGTACAATTTAGGGAGAAGTGCGACAAGTTTGCCACTGTACATGACTTTGATGAAAGCTGGGACTGTTTTTGCAATGACAGTTGTCATGTGTTGTCTATCGGGGGCGATCGCAGTTAGGAAGTTGCAGGCGGCTGACCCGGCAGATATTTTTTAAGGAAGGAAGGCACGACACGGATTCTGACACGGATACACGGATTGAAGAAGGAGGAATTATGAAATAAAAAACCACTAATAACTAATAACTAATAACTAATAACTAATAACTGCTAACTATGAATACTTTACCCGTTGTCTCAATTAAAAATCTCAACCATTCTTTCGGTGAAGGTCAACTTCGCAAACAGACATTATTTGACATCAACCTCGAAATTTATCCGGGCGAAATCGTGCTGATGACTGGGCCTTCTGGGTCTGGTAAAACAACATTGTTAACCTTGATTGGAGCTTTGCGATCGATCCAAGAAGGTAGTCTGAAAATTCTCGACCAAGAATTGCGGGGAACCGCGAAAAATAAATTAGTTAAAGTCCGTCGCGACATCGGTTATATTTTCCAAGCTCATAATTTGCTTAAATGCTTGACAGCTAGGCAAAATGTGCAAATGTCCCTCGACCTGCACAACCATCTTTCTAACCAAGAAACTAATGATAAAATAGAAGGAATTCTGGAAGCTGTGGGGTTGGGAGACAGAATAGATTATTACCCAAGCAGTCTTTCTGGCGGACAAAAACAAAGAGTTGCGATCGCCCGCGCATTAGTCAGCCAGCCGAAATTAGTATTAGCAGACGAACCCACAGCAGCACTAGACAGTAAATCAGGTCGAGATGTGGTAGAAATTATGCGAGGTTTGGCCAAAGAACAGCACTGCACTATTTTGCTTGTCACCCATGACAACCGCATTTTAGACATAGCCGATCGCATTATTCACATGGAAGACGGCTACCTCGCACAAGACACCTCCACAACGGCTGCCACAGGCGTTCTTTCGGGAAAATAATATTAATTCACCTCAACTTATTTCCGAGAACCGGGACGCTTTCCTCCTACCTTGGTAGGACTTTTTGTTGTACCTTTGGCTGGAGTTTTAGAACTACTTTTGCCGTTTTTTTGGCCTTTCGTTCCTGTCAACTGGCTGTCAAGGTCATTTGCAGGTCTGCCCGCAGGCGTTCTCGTAGTCCTAAAGGTAACATTCACCCCTTCATTCGACTGTTCCAGCACCAACATCGGCGTCGGCTTGGCTTTTTGATCCCACTCAATATGAACGATGCGACCTTGAATAGTCGGCTGCCAACTGTCGTGGTCGTCTGAAGGACTCAGATAAGTTTCCAAACAGTCAATAATTTGATTAATTGTCGCTGATGTTGCCTGAGTCGGCAGTTTCATCAGCTTAATTTGAATCCGAAACAGCACTCGTTTTTCTATTTTCACTGCGGGATCGCCAGTTTCGTATTCGATATCAAACATCGAATCTACTTGCCTGCCGCTGCCGGCATTCCCGTTTTTATCTCCCACCGCAGCCTGAGTCGGACGCAGGGCAATACTAATTTTCTCTTTGACTTTTACCTTAATCTGGTTCACAATGGCAAAGTGAAATACTTCTTCCGCCATTCGCATTCTCAGGTAATCTAAATTAAAGTCTCGCGAGTGGATAAGGTCGGGATTCTTTTCCATCTTTGACATGGTTTCCAGAGCCATTTTGTATTTTTTCTGGAGTTCTCGATTTCTAAACTCCTCAAACTTGAGCTTTTTACTCAAATCGTCGAGTTTTAGCTTGGTAAACACCGCTAAACCGATAAGCAATAACAACAGTAATCCCGACGCTCCCATGAAGAGTTGGTCTGAGGACGGATCTCCGGGTTTAGCCTGTTTAGGTTTGGGAGAGGCTACTGCCAACCTTGGTTCTACAAGGATTATTTGGGTTGACATGGGCTTTTAAAGGGTAAAATTTGACGCTATATTTATACAGGACTCCAGAGTAGAGCTGGTAGTGCAACTGGATCAACCAACATTGACATCATTCCACCATCATCTTGGTACAACTGGATTTCTGCAACTGGAGCACGCACCCTCTAATTAATACTTTATCTTTAACTGCAAGCCGGTTTCCGAAATATCGGGAAATCGCGCGCTGGCACTGGCCAATAGAAATGGTGAATTGTCTGTAATATATTATACCAATACAGCTAAAAAAATGTTGGTTCGGCGGTCTCCCTTTCTAGAAAAATAAAAAGAAATACACATAAATTAATAGTAACTCTGGGACTCAGCAGCAGAAAACATCCAGGAGAACAGCCGATCGCCCGGACGATCGAGGGACGGACGTTGAAGAGTGCTAACTCCTACTGTTGGCTCACTCCCGCCGTGCCAGCCCACCGGGCGGCTTGCTGTGAGAGTCGAGCTCTCTTTGCGATCGAACAACGTCTCCTTAGCTAAGATTACAGCTAATACCACCAATATTCGATCGTGACCTACGAACCCCTGCACCACAAATATCGCCCTCAGACATTTGCCGAATTAGTCGGTCAAGAGGCGATCGCCCAAACCCTCACCAGCGCCATCCTACAAGAGCGCATAGCACCAGCATATCTATTCACCGGCCCCAGAGGCACCGGTAAAACCTCCAGTGCCAGAATTTTCGCCAAATCCCTCAACTGTATTTCTACGGTTGCCCCCACCCCGACACCCTGTGGCAAATGCAACGTTTGCCAAGAAATTGCCCGAGGTTCGACACTAGATGTCATCGAAATTGACGCCGCCAGCAACACCGGAGTAGATAACATTCGGGATTTGATCGAACGAGCTCAATTTTCCCCCGTACAGTGCCGCTATAAAGTATATGTAATCGACGAAGTTCATATGCTCAGTACCCAGGCATTTAATGCCTTATTGAAAACCCTAGAAGAACCGCCCGATCGCGTTGTATTCGTCCTCGCCACAACCGACCCACAAAGAGTATTACCAACTATTATTTCTCGCTGCCAAAAGTTCGACTTTCGCCGCATCCCTCTCGAAGCAATGATTGCTCACTTGCAAAAAATTGCCCAATTAGAAAACATCAATATTGCCAGTGATGCAGTACAAATGGTTGCTCAAATTGCCCAAGGAGGTCTGCGAGATGCCGAAAGTTTGCTCGACCAAGTGAGCTTATTTCCCGGTCAAGTAACAGTCGAAAAAGTTTGGGATTTAGTCGGCGCAGTTCCCGAAAATGACTTAATGGATTTGCTGCAAGCTATTGACAAAGATAACGCTACAGCACTAATAGACATGACTCGCCACCTCATGGATCGCGGTCGGGAACCGCTAATTGTGCTGCAAAGTCTCGCGAGCTTTTACCGAGATTTGCTAATAGCCAAAGCTGCACCAAAGCGGTCAGATTTAGTAGCTTTAACATCGGCAACTTGGGAAAAACTGGGGGATTTTGCCCGCCATTGGGATGCGGAGTTGATTTTGGCAGGTCAGAAACATTTGCAAACCCACGAAGTGCAAATTAAAAACACTACTCAGCCGCGTTTGTGGCTGGAAGTAACGCTATTGGGATTGTTGCCTTCAGCAATTAGAAATCAGGCACAAGCAACAGCCGAACCAGCGAAAAATGTTGCTCAACCACCACAAAATCACCCCCCCCAACCCCCCCTTGCTAAGGGGGGGAGCCAGACATCTAATATCGAACCGCCTCCCGCTGCCAAACCTCAAAATCCTCCGCCGCAGTCGCCGCCTGTGGCTAATCGAACAGAAAGCACACCTCCGGCAGCGATTCCTGCACCTGTACCAACTGCTGAAACGAATCAAACAAATTATTCACCGACTAATTCAGCCGATGAAATCGATTTAAATCGAGTGTGGGAACAGGTACTTGACCGCGTGCGGCCGCATGGCACTCAATCGCTGCTTCGCCAACATGGACAGCTCGTAATTTTTAGCAATGATACTGCTCATGTTAAGATTAGTTCGCAGCCGTTGCTCAATATGGTTAAAGACAAAGTAGCTAATATTGAAGAAGCTTTTTTGCAAATTTTCAACCGTCGAGTTACTGTAAAAGTGGGCTTGACAAATCCCGCTGAAACTAAAAGTTCCCGCGCTAAGGATTTGCCTACTTCTAACGGACGTGGTGGCGAAAATCCCAGGAATTCTCATCCTGCAGATGATGCCGACCAACAGGTGCAGAAGTCGGCGGGTTCTGAGATTACAGATGATTTTTTGGGCAAGGGTAGAGAAGAACAAAAACACCCGCCAGCGCCTGAAAATACCGCCGTTAATGTGCCGGCCATTTCCGAATCGCGATCGCCCACAAACGGTTCTACAGACTCTCAAAATGACTCTAAAGCTCAGGCTATAGCGGTGCGTGATGATGCGCGAAATGTCGCGAATTCGACTAGGAAGTTGGCTGATATGTTTGACGGGGAAGTAGTCGATTTGTCGGATGACTTGGAGATTTGGGAGTCGGAAACTTTTAGATTGGAATCTGAACCCGATTTTTCCGAGTTATCTTCTGAGTTAGGTGAGGATGATTTTATTGATTGGTAAGTATAGCCTTTCTCAGTAACATGAGGTGTTCTTGGGCATTGGGCATTGGGCATTGGCCAAACAGGAAGAGTAGCTTACTTTCCTGAGAATCGCTATAGATCACTAAAAAAAAACCGAGAAACCCGGTTTTTGTAGTAGGGGGGCTGCTAAGAGTGGCCCCCCTTCCAGGTTTCTTAATACCCTAAAAGTTTTAGGTTGAATTAGAGTCACCTAGTGATTGTGAATATCTACTTTTAAGCTGACTCTGGCTTGGGTAGCGAAGACGGAAGTACCAACAACTCAGCCGTCGATCGCTTCTCGACCATTTCCTTAGTAATCGTACACCGGGCAACATCCTTGCGCGACGGCAACTCGTACATCACATCCAACATCAATTCTTCGACAATTCCCCGCAGCGCCCGTGCTCCAGTTTTGCGGCGGTATGCTTCCTGGGCGATCGCCCGAATCGCCTCCGGCTTAAAGTCCAACTGCACATTATCCATCTTCAGCAGCTTTTGATACTGCTTAACCAAAGCATTGCGCGGTTCCGTCAAAATCGCCATCAGCGTTTCCTCATCCAGCGGCTCCAACACCGCCGCCACCGGCACCCGCCCAATAAACTCAGGAATCATCCCAAACTTCACCAAATCATCCGGTTCCAGTTGCTTGAGTACATCAGCAGCCCGCTTTTCCTTCGGCTGAGCTTCTCCCGGCTGAATAAAACCCATTGACTTTTTGCCCGTTCTCTGCTCTATCACTTTTTCTAGACCGACAAAAGCACCGCCGCAGATAAACATGATATTGCTAGTATCAATTTGGATGCAGTCTTGGTAGGGATGCTTGCGGCCACCTTGGGGAGGTACATTGGCGATCGTCCCCTCAAGCATTTTCAGCAGCGCCTGCTGCACACCTTCCCCAGACACATCCCGCGTAATCGAAGGATTTTCGCTCTTGCGGGCTATTTTGTCAATTTCATCAATATAAATAATTCCGCGCTGCGCCTCTTCCACGTCCATATCTGCCACTTGCAGCAGCCGCAGCAAAATATTTTCCACATCTTCCCCGACATAGCCCGCTTCCGTCAGCGTCGTCGCGTCAGCCACCGCAAACGGCACGTCTAGCATATCTGCCAAAGTCTGAGCCAGCAGAGTTTTTCCGCAGCCCGTCGGCCCAATTAACAAAATATTCGATTTTTGCAGTTCTACTTCTTCCGGCGGGTGCTTGCCACTATTTTTGGCATGGATAAAGCTGAGGCGCTTGTAGTGGTTGTAAACTGCCACCGAGAGCACCTTTTTCGCCTCATCTTGCCCGATCGCGTTTTCGTCGAGGTAATTTTTAATTTCCCTCGGCTTCGGAATTTGGCTCAGCGACATACTTTTGCCCGAAGTAGCGCGACGCTTTTGCGTCGTTTCCTGCTTCGGGGCCACCGCCGCTGCGGGTACTGCACTCGAATCAAACAACTCCTCATCTAAAATTTCATTGCACAAGTCAACGCATTCGTCGCAGATATACACCCCTGGGCCTGCGATCAACTTGCGTACTTGCTCTTGAGACTTGCCACAAAACGAACATTTTAGATGGGAGTCGTACTTAGACATAACAGCCTCTTAATTCAGTGCAGTGACATTCTCTCCCGCCGTCGGAAGGTTTTCCTTTTCGATAACTCGATCGACCAAACCGTAATTTTTGGCTTCCTCGGCTGACATAAAAAAGTCGCGCTCTGTATCCGCCTCTAATTTGTCGATCGGTTGACCTGTGTGGTGCGCTAGCAGTTGATTCAGCTTACGCTTATGATAAAGGATTTCTTTGGCTTGAATCTCAATATCCACTGCTTGACCTTGAGCGCCTCCAAGCGGCTGGTGAATCATAATCCGGGAACTCGGAAGAGACATCCGCTTACCGTGAGCTCCTGCTGTCAGCAGAAATGCGCCCATACTCGCTGCCAAACCGTAACAAATCGTCACCACATCCGGGCGGATTTGCTGCATTGTGTCATAAATTGCCATGCCGGCCGTCACCGAGCCGCCGGGGGAATTAATGTACATTTGGACATCTTTTTCTGGGTCTTCGGCATCTAGATACAATAGCTGAGCCACTATCGAGTCAGCAACTTCGTCGGTTACGGGAGTTCCTAAAAACACAATTCGCTCCCGCAGCAAGCGCGAGTAAATGTCAAAGGCCCGCTCGCCCATCCCCGACTGTTCTAGCACCATCGGCACTACATTGCTGGGGCTGGAACTGACATCAAAATCGTTATAGCTTGTAATTAGGTAATTGGAAGATTGAGATACAACCATAAGACACCAGTCAAGGATTCTAGACAATTTGCTGCTGCTGATGAAAGCTTTAAATTAAGCCGCCAGCTTTTAACTATTATGCCTCTTCTGAACAGATATCGGGGGAATGGGGAATGGGGAATGGGGCATTGGGCATTGGGCATTGGGTATAGTCGAGCAAAAATCTTGTGACTATTTAACCCAAATTCAACAGTAGCTCGACATTAAACGTAAAATTCGATCGCAATTCAGATACCCCCATCGATCCCCGCCGTAGGGACACTCCAATACCCCATTAGTGTCCACTTAAGCTTTCAGCCCGCCAAGTCCGCCAGTGGATCCGCTAGTCCGCCAGGGAATGAATTCCCTGCCGGAATGCGGGTTTAACGTGTTTGTTGACACGAAGAAGGGCTGGCGTGCGGTGTCCCTACTACTTTGATTCTGCGCCCTAATCTTCGCCTACAACTTCAACTTCGACGCTTGTGGCTGCTTCTGAAGTTTCTGCATCATCTGCATCATCTGCATCTGCATCAGATTCTTCTGCAGCAGGAGTCAGAGAGCCTTCAGGTACGAGTTCGATTGTTCCTTTTTCTTCCAACCATTTCAGGGTTTTTTGTTTGAGCAAGTCTTCTGCTACAAATTCCTGCAACCTTTGGGGGTCAAAATCTCCTTTGGGAAACTGCTTTCTGATTTTTGCTACTTCTGCTTTTACTTCTGCTGGTTCAACAGATAAGGATTCCAGCTTGGCTACTTCTGCCAGAGCTAAATTCTGCTTGAGGCGCTCGATTGCTTCCGGGCGCGAGCGTTCCCGCATCGGGCCCATATTTTCTTCCGTAAACAGTTGGTTGATATCTATGCCGTAATTTTTCAATTGGAGGGCTTGTTGATTCAACAAATAATCGATTTCGCGATCGAGCATTGTTTCGGGAATTTCCACTTCTATTAGCTGCACGAGGGCTGCTGATATAGCTTTTTCCTTATTAGCTGATGTCTGGTTTTCTTTGTCTGCTTTAAACCGAGTTTCGAGCGATTCGCGCAGTTCTGCTAAAGTTTCAAACTCACTGACTTCTTGGGCGAAGTCGTCGTCCAACTCCGGCAATTCTTTTTCCTTAAGTTCTTTGAGAGTAATCGTAAAGACTGCCGGTTTTCCTGCTAATTCTTCACTGCTATACTCATCTGGGAACTGCACAGAAACTTCTCTAGTTTCTCCCGGATTCATCCCGATCATGCCTTGGATAAAGCCCGGTACAAACTGATTTTCCGATAATTCTACTTGGAAGTCTTCTGCTTGACCGCCAGGAATTTCTGCGGGAGTTTCGCCTTCGGGTGCTTCCGCAAATCTACCGGAGAAATCAACCAAAGCCGTGTCTCCCAACTGAGCCGGCCGGCCTTCTACGGGGATTAAAGTAGCTTTGTCCGATCGATATTTTGCCAATACCTCATCTACCTGACCCTCATCATACTTAGCTTCTTCTGCTTGAAGCTGCAAACCTGTGTACTGACCCATTTTCACTTCGGGTTGTACATCAACCTTCGCCGAAAAAATCAGAGGCTGTTCTGGATCGAACTTCTCTAGTAATTCTTCAAACTCGGTGCGAAGTTCAAAACTGCCAATTGCGGCAATTTTTTCTTGTTCCAGGGCTTTTTGCAGGGAATCATTAATCAAATTTTCCAAAGCCGTCGCCTTCAAACGACTCTGGCCTAGGCGCTGTAGCAAAACTTGACGGGGAACTTTGCCTTTGCGGAACCCAGGAATATTAACCTCGCGAGCAAATTGTTTAATTACTTGCTCGTAAGCTTGTTTTGACTTTTCTGACGGTACTTCGATTTCCAGACCAATTTGGCTAGCTGGAAGTTTTTCCTGGGTTACTTTCATCGGCTTTTGTGATATTTAACAATAGTGTATTGACACTCCCTGACCTAAAGGACAGGGATTCTTAATTCAGCGACTGACCTTAAAATGTTGCGTCCTTTCGGCAATCCTCAAACTTTTTAACCGTAGAAATCCTACCAATTAACGAGCATGATTCGCAGTCATCCCTTCTTGGTCTATCTCCAAAAGCGTACTAGGATATTTACCTAGAGTTCGGGTATGCCCTACCCTACTTAACAAGACTAAATAGTTTGTTTCTCTGGTTAAAGGAACTGTGTTAAGCTCCTAGCTGTTTATAGAGTTTTCGCCGCTCTTTGTCCCCCGGTTTACGCGCCAAAGTGTGTCGTTAACTGTTTTTATGCACTAGGGCGCAGGAGTTTAACCTTGACTACTCTAGAATACTAGAAATTTCCTGACTTTTAGGAAGGGATTTAAGAAATTAAAGCCGTCCTAGAAGGACAGGGTTTTAGACCCAATTTCCTTGATAAAATACATACAAATCTGACTTTGCCTGCATTTTAATTTTGTACGCTTTGACTCGTAACGGCACAACTACAACACCTTTACCGGATGAGACTGTAAGTCATTGCCGGCTACTTTTTTGGCTCTTGCCAAATAGTTTTGGTTTGAGGATACTAGCTTTTGCTGCTAGGAATGTGGAGGTTAAGTCCACTAATTGCCGATGCACCATAGCACATATCGCCCTGTGATGTCAATCTTGCCGGTCTCTGCGGCCAGTCAAAGTCAATGGATGCGCCTGCGAAAATGCAGATATATCGCAAAACTTAACCGGATGCGGATTGGGCGTGGGCGAGCGACAAAAGATGCTAAACTGGCATTGGGTACGATCGCACGTCGCATTCAGGAAGTTCGATCGCCCTTTTCGCTTAACTGCACCATTGCCATCCTCTCATGCTCCTGATGTCGCATAACATTAATTAAGTTTGATATTGAGAATTGCAGTTATTTAAATTTTTGATTTCGATCGTTGAAACTATAATTTGTGGAGGAAACTAATTTGTCTCAATCCTATCGAGTTGCCATTTTAGGAGCTACCGGCGCAGTCGGTGCCGAGTTGCTAGAACTATTGCACAGCCGGAGTTTTCCGATTTCTCAGTTGAAGCTGCTGGCTTCGGAACGTTCAGCAGGCACAACTTTGCCTTTTGGCGGCGAGATGCTGTCGGTCGAAGCAGTTTCGGCGCGATCGTTTGATAATGTAGATCTGGTGCTCGCCTCTGCCGGCGGATCTACTTCTAAATTATGGGCTCCGCAAGCGGTGGCAGCCGGAGCAGTGGTAATTGACAATTCTAGCGCCTTCCGCATGGATGCGACGGTACCGCTAGTGGTTCCCGAAGTCAATCCCCAAGCAGCAGCAGCTCACCGAGGTATAATTGCTAATCCCAACTGCACGACTATTTTGATGGCAGTTGCCGTTTGGCCACTTCACAAAGTTAGGCCCATACAGCGCATCGTTGTAGCGACTTACCAGTCTGCCAGCGGGGCGGGGGCGAGGGCAATGGAGGAAATGAAAGCTCAAGCAAGAGCAATTTTGCAGGGGGAAACGCCCAAAACAGATATATTTCCATACCCCTTAGCATTTAATTTGTTTCCGCACAACACCCCTATTAACGATTTGGGGTATTGTGAAGAAGAAATGAAAATGGTAAACGAAACTCGGAAGATATTTGGTACGGACGAGATTAAAATTACGGCAACTTGTGTGCGGGTTCCCGTACTGCGGGCTCATTCGGAAGCGATTAATCTAGAGTTTGCAGAGCCTTTTAGCGCGATCGAGGCCAGGGAAATCTTAAAGCAGGCAAGCGGGGTTAAGCTGGTAGAAGACTGGCAAGCTAATTATTTCCCGATGCCTGTCGAGGCCAGCGGTAAGGATGACGTGTTAGTCGGCAGGATTCGCCAAGATATTTCTCACCCCTGCGGGTTGGAAATGTGGCTGTCGGGCGATCAAATTCGCAAAGGGGCGGCTTTAAATGCGGTGCAGATAGCTGAGTTGCTGGTTCAAAAAAATTTGTTGCGAACCCAAGTGGCGGCGGCTTCTACTTAGGGGGAACCCTGGCAATTGGGAAATTGTAATTGGGGATTTTAGATCAACCTTTCATCTGAAATCAAAAATTTAAAATCAAAAATCAACAGTCTAAAATCGGAGAAAGTGTGGTAAAGTTTGGACGGGTTCTGACTGCAATGATTACGCCGTTTAAGGAAGACGGCAGCGTTAACTATGCGGTAGCAGAACAATTGGCAGTTCATTTAGCCGATCGCGGTACAGATAGCTTGGTAGTGTGCGGCACTACTGGCGAGTCTCCCACTATGACCTGGGATGAAGAGTACGAATTATTTCAGGTGGTACAAAAGGCGGTGGCCGGTAAGGCGTTGGTAATCGCAGGAGCCGGATCGAATTCTACTTCAGAAGCAGTAGCAGCTACCCAAAAAGCAGCTAAACTAGGGTTAGATGGTTGTTTGCAGGTGGTTCCTTATTACAACAAACCCCCGCAAGAAGGTTTATATAATCATTTTCGGGCGATCGCGCAATCTGCTCCCGAATTGCCTATAATGTTATATAACATCCCCGGTCGCACTGGTCAGAATATGTTGCCGGAGACGGTGGCTCGATTGGCAGAAATCCCCAACATTGTGGCCGTAAAAGAAGCAAGTGGCAACTTGGATCAAGCAAGTCAAATTCGGTGCTTGACATCCCCTGAATTTGCCATCTATTCTGGAGATGATTCCCTAACTTTGCCAATGTTGGCGGTAGGAGGATCTGGTGTAGTTAGCGTAGCCAGCCATCTGGTAGGAGAGCAACTGCAACAGATGATCAAAGCTTTCGAGGCCGGTCAAGTTCAAGTCGCTACCCAGATTCACTTGCAACTTTTTGACCTGTTTAAAGCTCTTTTTCTCACCACAAATCCCATTCCCGTCAAGACAGCTCTCAAACTTCAAGGCTGGGATGTAGGCTCCACCCGTCCGCCCCTGTGCGATCCGCCCGTTGAGGTAACTCAAAAGTTAAAGGACGTACTGAGTCAGCTAGCAGCAGTATCAGCTAGCTAGACGAGCGAGAACGAGTTTTCAGACAACTGAATATTGGTTGTGATAAGTCATTAGTTGTTAGTCATTAGTCATTAGTAATTAACTGTTAGTAATTAGCTAACAGTCAAAAAGTAAAGACTGAGGATTAAAGACTGAAGGCAAAAGACAACTGACTGTAGGGGATAGTAAAACCCCGTAGGGGAGTTTTCCACAAATATCTTGGAAAAAATCGCCCCCATCAACGAACAACAGATAAAAACCTCCCAAAAAGCTTGTCTTGAACAGGCAGGATGCCTGTTCCACAGGGATTATTGGAGAGGTCGAGACAGTAGGCGACAGACGACAGACAACAGTCAACAGTCAACAGTCAACAGTCAACAGTTAACAGACCAATAACAAAAATAACTAACAAAGGATACGCATGATCAAAAATACAACTGCATCTGCTCTAAAAGTTATTCCCCTCGGCGGGCTGCACGAAATCGGTAAAAACACTTGTGTGTTCGAGTACGGCGACGAAATCATTCTTTTAGATGCCGGTTTAGCGTTCCCGACAGATGGAATGCACGGGGTAAATATTGTCCTCCCAGACATGACTTACCTGCGGGAAAACAGCCACAAAATTAAAGGTATGATCGTGACTCACGGTCACGAAGACCACATCGGGGGAATTCCTTATCACCTCAAACAATTTGAAATTCCAGTCATCTACGGCCCCCGTTTGGCGATGGCTTTGCTAGCCGGAAAACTCGAAGAAGCCGGAGTGTCTCACCGCACTGAATTGAGAACGGTTCGACCCAGGGATACTGTAAGAATTGGCAAGAATTTCTTAGTCGAATACATCCGCAACACTCACTCGATGGCAGACAGTTTTACGGTGGCAATTCACACTCCCGTGGGAATTGTGATCCACACCGGAGACTTTAAAATTGACCACACTCCTGTAGACGGCGAGCATTTTGATTTGCAAAAGCTAGCCGAGTACGGCGAGAAAGGCGTGCTGTGCTTGATCAGCGATTCTACTAACTCGGAAGTTCCCGGTTTTACCGCTTCGGAAAGTTCTGTGGCGCCGAATTTAGACAGAATTATCGCTCAAGCACCGGGAAGAGTGCTGCTGACGACTTTTGCTTCGTCGGTACACCGATTGCAAATTGTTTTGGACTTGGCTAAGAAAAACAATCGGTATGTCGGAGTGGTTGGCCGGTCGATGCTTAACGTCATCGCTCACTGCCGCAATCTCGGCTACATCAAATGCGAAGATAGTATTTTCAAACCGCTGAAAGAAATCCGCAATTTGGCTGAAGACAAGGTGCTGATTTTAACTACAGGTTCTCAAGGCGAACCAATGGCGGCGATGACTCGCATTGCTAACGGCGAACATCACGAACTGAAAATCAGAAAGGGCGATACAGTCATTTTCTCGGCTAATCCGATTCCCGGAAATACGATCGCAGTGGTAAACACGATCGATAAACTGATGATGCTGGGAGCACACGTGGTTTACGGCCGCGATAAAGGCATTCACGTTTCGGGTCACGGCTGTCAAGAAGACCAAAAGTTAATG
The DNA here is from genome assembly GCF_036700905.1 of Microcoleus sp. S13_C3. Taxonomy (NCBI): domain Bacteria; kingdom Bacillati; phylum Cyanobacteriota; class Cyanophyceae; order Oscillatoriales; family Microcoleaceae; genus Microcoleus; species Microcoleus sp. S13_C3. Next base: position 88,997 of record NZ_JAUBPT010000002.1, read on the forward strand.
ATTAACATGACTCGTCCCAAGTTCTTCTTGCCAGTGCACGGGGAACACCGGATGCTGATCCAGCACTCCAAGACGGCTCAAAGCATGGGCATTCCCGCTAGCAATATGGTGGTTATTGATAACGGCGATGTCGTAGAATTGACCGAAAATTCGATACGAGTTGCTGGCCAAGTGCCTTCAGGAATTGAATTGGTAGACGCTTCTCGATCGGGCGTGGTCAAAGCTAGCGTCCTCAAGGAACGTCAGCAGTTAGCCGGAGATGGCGTTGTAACTGTAGCGGCGGCTTTGAATTGGGAAGGCAAATTAGTTGCCAAACCAGAAGTTCACTTGAAAGGTGTGGTGACATCAGCCGATCGCACGGAGGTGATCGGATTAATCACTCAAACCATTGAAACAGTTTTGAGCGATCGTTGGTCAGAATTTGTCAAACCCGCCACTGCTGACTCACAAGTTGATATTGACTGGGTAGGAGTTCAAACGCAAATAGAAAAGGCAATTCAGCGAGTGATGCGCCGGGAACTTCAAAGCAATCCGCTGTTGGTATTCCTGATGCAAATTCCTGAAGAAGCAGTGCGATCGGAAAAAGCAGCAGTATCTCCCGGTTCCCTGGAAGCACCTAAGCTATTATCATCGCCATCATCGGCATCGCCATCCTTGCCATCGCCATCATCGCCATCGCCCTCCTTGCCATCTCCTGCCAATCAGGTGACAGGCCGGCGCCGTCCCCGGACTGCTGCAAGGGCAGCTTCCTAGTGCGATAATTTCCTGACGCACTGCGAACAAAGAAATAAGTTTTAGGTTTGTAGTTGCGCTTCGGTATCCAAGCGCAACTACAAACCTAGATTTGATTTCCTAAATAGCTTCACCGATACTTTTTTGCTAACATTTGCTAACAAATACATAAGTTGAGATCAGATCTCAACCAAGGCGTATCAACCGATGCCCGTAGAAATTTCTACAAGCACTTATATTCTTGCCTTCAGCTTGGTTATCGCTTACAGCCCCACGCCAATCTGATTATTTGCTTTGATAATGTAGAGGCAACTTATTTATATAGCGGTTGCGTACTACCAAGGTTTTTCACCTACATCTGAGTGGCTAAATTCATTCTATATGACATGAAGACCAGAAGGCAAATGTAAGTGATTGTTAGCAAATGTTAGAAAAAGTCTTACTGTTAATCAACCTCCAAAAACTGCGTTGCATAATAGCAGGATGATTTTGATTTTTTTGTGGGATGGGCGTCCCGCCCGTCCGGTTTATTTTCACAGCAGTCGGGACGCCTACCCTACAATAATCATTCTCAAATGGTGCAACGCCCAAAAAATGTCAGTATCGATCGACGTAACTCCTGATATGAATTCCGGTTGTATTGGAATGATTAAACCGCAGAGGGCGCAGAGGATACAGAGAAACGGAAGAGACAGATGAATCATTCCGATGTCAACGGATTTGATATGATATCTATTTTGCTAAGACATTTAAACTTGTCAAGATTGAAGAGTTGCGACTCGATGTATTTCAGGAAGCAGCTACTTACCAAATCCGCCGGGATTTGTAGGATTTTCTCGGTTAGGGAAGGAGTAGTTTTTAAACCGTAAATAAACGCAAGTAAACGCAGATAGTTATTTAAATCTATCTGCGTTCACTTGCGTTTATTTTAAAATTAATCAGCCACCAGCAACAGCAGGAACAATGCTGACTTCATCGCCATCTTGGAGGGCTGTTTTTGAGCCATCCAAAAAGCGGATGTCTTCGCTGTTGACGTAGAAGTTGAGAAATCTGCGGGGTTCTCCCTTTTCGTCACACAGGCTTTTTTTGATGCCGGGACAATTGGTTTCCAGCGACTCAATGAGTTCGGAAATGTTATCGCCGGCGCATTCGATGGTGGCTTGATTGTTGGTAAATTTTTGCAGGGGAGTGGGAATTAAAACTTTGACGGTCATTTTTTTAGTCCTTAGTCAGTAGTCCTTAGTCAGTAGTCAGTAGTCAGTAGTCCTTAGTCAGTAGTCCTTAGTCAGTAGTCAGTAGTCAGTAGTCATTAGTCAGTAGTCCTTAGTCAGTAGTCAGTAGTCAGCAGCTTAATAACTAATAACTAATAACTAATGACTAATGACTAATGACTGATGACTATTAATCAGTAGTCCTTAGTCAGTAGTCAGCAGCTTAATAACTAATAACTAATGACTAATGACTGATGACTATTAATCAGTAGTCAGTAGTCAGTAGTCAGCAGCTTAATAACTTATAACTAATGACTAATGACTGATGACTAATGACTATTAAACCGAAACTTGTTGCCATTCTAAGCGTTCGAGCGTGCGGGCGCGTTCTAAGGCGCGCTCGAACGCTTCTAATTTCGGTTCGAGGGTGATGGGTTCGCCGATGTAGCCTTGAACTGCTTCTTGCGTTTTCAAACCGTTGCCGGTGATGTAAGCGACGGTGGTTTCATCGGGATTGATTTTACCTGCTTCTACGAGTTTCTTCAAGACTGCGATGGTCGTGCCGCCTGCAGTTTCTGTGAATATGCCTTCAGTTTCTGCTAGCAGTTTCATGCCTTCGATGATTTCGGTGTCGCTGACGGATTCAATGTTGCCGTTGGTTTTGCGGGCGATTTCCAAGGCGTACATACCGTCGGCTGGATTGCCGATCGCGATCGACTTAGCAATTGTATTCGGTTTCACCGGTTTGACGAAATCACGGCCTTCGCGGAAGGCTTGGGCGATGGGGGAACAGCCGTCAGCTTGGGCACCGCTGAACCGAACTTTCTTTTCATCAACTAAACCGACTTCGGTGAATTCTTGAAAACCTTTGTAAATTTTTGTGAACAAAGAGCCCGAGGCGAGGGGAGCGACGATGTGATCGGGCAATTGCCAGCCTAGCTGTTCGGCAACTTCGTAACCGAGGGTTTTTGAGCCTTCGGAATAGTAGGGACGCAAGTTGATATTGACAAATCCCCAGCCATGTGTATTGGCGACTTCGCAACAGAGGCGGTTAACTTGGTCGTAGTTGCCGTGAACTGCCATGACAGTTGGATTGTAAATCAGAGTGCCGAGGACTTTGCCTGCTTCTAAGTCGGAGGGGATGAAGACTACGCAGTCGAGTCCGGCGTGGGCGGCGATCGCAGCCGTAGAGTTAGCTAAATTGCCGGTGCTGGCACAGGATACCGTTGTGAAACCCAATTCTCTCGCTCTGCTGAGGGCGACTGACACCACTCTGTCTTTAAAGCTGAGAGTGGGCATATTGACGGCATCGTTTTTAATATAAAGATTTTTTAGACCGAGGCGGCGCGCCAAGCGGTGGGATTTTAATAGAGGAGTCATCCCAGTGCCGACATCGATGACGTTATCTGTAGCGACTGGTAAAAATGCGCGGTAGCGCCAGATCGAGTTGGGGCCGGCTGCGATGGTTTGGCGAGTGACGCTGCGGCGGATGGCGTCGTAGTCGTACTTGACTTCAAGCGGGCCAAAACAGCAATCGCAGACGTGCTTGGCTTGGAGTTCGTACTCTTCGCCGCATTCTTTACATTTGAGGGCTGTGAAGGTTGCTGCTGTGGATTGGGTTCTGGTCGCCTGGGTCATAGCTCAACTCTCTAGTTTTGCGATGTTTTCTTAGTCTTGTGCAAGATTAGCACGGTCAATTTAGCCCGTCAACCATACCCGATTTTTTTAGTCGGGATTGATTTTTCAGTTAAAAGGTGGTGTATTTAACTTTGATATTTGGGCGGGCGGGACGCCCACACCACAAGGATTTGAGTTGTTTTCACGATCGGGATGGGAATCCAGATTGTCAGGCCCGCACGCCAGCCCGATCGAGCTCAAGGATGATTTGCAGCCGAAATTGTTACAAAACTTAATAAATCTTTTTTTGGCGAACAATTGGGCAGTCGTGCGATCGAACACAACTACAAAACCTCGAATTTTTGATTAACTGAGATATTGCACCCTTCTCGCTTAACAGGCAAGATGCCTGTTCCACAACAAAATTCATTCTTTGTGGAACAGGCATCTTGCCTGTTCATAAAAAGCTTATTGAGAATGGTGCAACATTTCAGATTAACTGAGATGTTGCACCATTCTCGCTTAACAGGCAAGATGCCTGTTCCACAAGAAAATTCACTCTTTGTGGAACAGGCATCTTGCCTGTTCCTAAAAAGCTTATTGACAATGGTGCAACATTTCAGATGAACCAACTTAGCCTACCCGCCGCTGACGGGGGGGATGAGGACAAGTTCGTCGCCGTCTTGGAGGATGGTGTCGGGGGAGACGAATTCCAGGTTGAGGCCAAAGCGGGTGCGATCGCGCCATTGTTCTAATTGAGGATATTGGGCGATCGAGCTTTCGAGCACTTGAGACACTGGGGTTTCGGGAGGAAGTTCTAAGGTAAGTTCCGAAACGCCGTAGGCTTCACCGAAGGCGGCGAACAGTTTAACGGTGATGGTAATCGAAGAGTTAGACACGGCTGTTGAGTGCGATCGACGGTTTGGCAATTATCAACTACACCATACAATTAATTAGGAATTAGGCGCGCCGAGGCTTAGAATTGAAAGCGGCAACCTCTAGTTAAGTTTTACCCCATTGGGTAAAGATGATAGTTGATTGCAGCAAAAAGTCTTAACAGTATTGTATGCCGATCGCTCTCACCAACCAGGCGTTAGAAGCAGTTGGCATCCACTTAGATGCAGCTAGCTAAGGTCGAGTTGGCTGCTGTTGAGGCTAATGCGAGAATATTTTTTGAGGATGCGGTATAGATACTTTACCGTAATTGTGGGAGAGTACAAAAAATCCCACTAAATTTAGCAGGCAACAACGCAGACAAGGCCCTGCCAACCCGCTTATCCTGACTAAAAATCCGGTTATCTACTGCGGTTTGGAATTGCAAAACCTTTGCCCTGCTTAGCAAGCTACCCGTTCTATCTAAGAAGAATACTGAAGTTAACACGATAGAAATATATGGCAAATAACGATTTTAAAGTGCTTCAAATTATTGAAGCTAAAGGCTGGTATGCCTTTGGGAGTACGAAGCAAAACCAGCACGTTGAGAGATGGGTAAGACCTGTCGTGTGTTGGGTTTTAATAGAAGATAAAAAAAAGCGACGGGTTGTGACAGCTACCGCTAGCTATCAGATCCAGATTGACGACAAAGAAGTCGAGTTCTTTGCCCACGAAAGCGAAATTCAAGATATGGATAGTCTCCCGAAGTCTGTCTCGGTATCGGAATTTCTGAAAACAGAAGATTGAGAGAAGGGCAAAAGGAGCTGATTTAACAAGTTATTAATTATTCCTTAGTGATTCCTTAAACTTGCTGTCGGATTCTATTTCAATGACAGGCAGAAGCTCTAGATTGGGGAGAGGGGCAGATGGGGACAGGGGGAGAATTTATATTTTTGCCTTGCCTTCTGCATCTTGTACCCAATGCCTGAAGTCGCCCAAAAAATAAAGAGGCCGGAAGATTGGTGGCAATGCCAACGCGCTTCCGACCTTGCTGAATAACAGGGTATGCATATGTTTTTAAAGTATGGCAGGGATGCTTTTGAGATATCAAGAGGACTATTGCAATCACCCACTTTTGCTTTCAGGCTGTGTTTGCGAGGCTCCTATTATTTTAGACTGAGAATTTGAAAATTGAGAGGGGGGAGGCTTACAGGTTAAGGATTCTAGCTATTTATCTGTAGCGGGTGCTACAAAAAATGGTGGCATTGGCGGACGATCGCACATTCTCGCTAAATTGTTTGCACTCAAAGCAGAAAGTTCGATCGCCCGCTGCAACTGCTGCGACTTCAAACCCCACTAACAACAGGTTCAGGCTTCTGCTGCGACATCCGCCGCCCCAGCAGAGCCATCCGCACGCCGCCGGCAGGGCCTAAAGTCACCCCTCGGCGTTTGGCCTGTACGGGCTTTTTCTCGGCCAATACTAGGTCGAAATCGCGCAAAATGGTTGCCAACACGAGTTTCATCTCCAACTGCGCCAGCGCCAAGCCGATACAGCGGCGACTGCCGCCTCCAAAGGGCAAATACTCATACGGCGAGAATTGCCTCTCCAAAAACCGTTCCGGTTTAAATTGCAGCGGTTCTGGATACAAATCCTCCCGTCTGTGGGTCAAATAAATCGAGCCGATGACAACCGTGCCCGGTTCGAGTTGATGTCCCATCAGTTCCACAGGCGTAAGAACTTCTCGCGCAAACGTCAGCATTCCCACGGGGTAAATTCGCAGCGTCTCCTGACAAACTGCACTCAGGTAAGGTAAGCGGAAAATCTCCATCGGATCGGGATTTTCCCCCAAACTGTCCAATTCTTGCAGCAACTTCTGGCGCACCGAGGGCAAGTGGTGAATCCAGTAAAACGCCCAAGCTAGGGCCGTTGCTGTGGTTTCGTGGCCTGCAAACAGCAGCGTCATCAACTCGTCGCGCAATTCTTCATTGGTCATTGGTTGCCCGTTTTCGTCGCGCGCGGTCATCATTAAGCTGAGAATGTCGGTGCGGTTGGCGTCTGGTTGGAGTCTGCGTTCTTCAATTTCCGCCTCCATCAGTTCGTCAATTTTCCGCCGCCGCTGTTTCATGCGTCCCCAAGGACTCCAAGAGCCCCAATCTTGCTGCATCCAGCCGAAAAACAGTATGCTCGATCGCAGGGGAGAGTTGGTCATATCGAGGACTGAGGCAAGTAGGGGCCTGATCTCTTCCAATCGCGGCCCGTCATCCATGCCGAAGACAGCTTGCAAGATTACCCGCATGGTGACTTCCTGCATCGCGCTGCGGGCCACAAAAGGTCGATCGACCGACCACTTGCTGGCAACATCTTGAGCGATATCGCAAATTAGTTGGCCGTAATTCCGCATCCGTTCCCCGTGAAAGGGTGGCATCAATAATTGGCGCTGGCGTTTGTGCCTTTCTCCCGAGAGCATAATCATGGATTGTTCTCCCATCAAGGGTTTTAGGATGCTGTTCAGGCGGCCTGGAGCGTGAAACGCATTGCTGTTGAGCATCTCCTGGACAGCTTGGGGGTGGCTGATCATCACCAATGGTTGCCCGTTGTTCACTCTAGCTGTGAAAATGTCGCCGTATTGTTTGGCACATTTATCCATGAATGTCAGGGGATCGCCGATCCATTGAATTAGCTGCACCAAGGGTGGAGCTTTGGGGCCGTTAGGTAGTGTCATAGGAATTACCGGGGTTTTGGTCACAGGACTTAGCAGCATCAAAAAATCTCAAAGGGTTTGAAGGTTTATTCAGTCCCTCCCAACCCTTTTTTTAAGGGGAGAAGTGCGTCAGTCCCATCTCCAATAATTTTAATAGCTTATTCTCGAACGGTGTTCAAAATATCCTCTCCAAGCTCTGTAAAACGCACAGTTTTGACTTGCCAAGGAGCATAATTGGTTAAAGTTTGGCGCACGCCCCCGAACAAACCTAACATCTGACAACTGGACAGATTTTGCAATTTCTGCCGCGAATTTCCCGATGCTCGCAGATCCACGGTAGCTATTCCGAGGTCGCGATCGATCTTGAGGCGATAACCCGCCAAACCAAGACTATCGAAAATCTGCTGCTTTAACACTTCATTAACCGCCGATGACATTAACTGGTTCTCTGGGCCTGTAACTGTTTCCGGCTTCAGAGTTTGACACAAATTATCTACCTTATAAACCGTAACGGTGGCAGTATTTTCTGAGAGGGCAGCACTGCCTAAAACTGAGGCAACAGAGTTAGAAGGCTGCCTTAATTGACTCGATCGAGCCTCAATTTGATTTTCCGTTAGCTGTAGGTGTTGGAAATGAGGGGCGCTGGCTGAGAGTTGCCTCTGGTTTTCGGTTGAGGTAGCTGCATCTGAGCTAGAACAACTGCTACCGCCCATCAAAATTAACCAAACGCCTAAATATCCTAACTGTTTGCAGATACGGTTCATAGTTTTTAATACTCCACTAAACGTCAGTGTATGGAGGGTAAATTTTGGTGGTAGAAAGCACTTAGACCCTGATTACACTCACTTAGAAGTATTTCCCGCAGTACGGAGATGAAAACAAGTTAAGAGTTCTTTTTAATACCTGGATTTTAGTGTTAGCTCCAGCAAGATGGGTTTTACGCCTCAGTGCAGTAACCCAGGAATCTACCTGTCTCAGCAGATCAAGCTCGCGACCGAGCTCGTAAGTGATATCAAATACCGTGTCAGTAGGTGTGATGTACCCTTGCAATTCGAGCCATTCCAATATCTGAGGTAAAGAACCTCTTTCCGGTTTGCGACAGCCCGAGCTGGATTAGTAGTAATGAGGACAGAATTCCGACTGGCGCGCGCATTTTAATGTCGGCTTCGGAGCGCTTTTTTTAACAGCGCCGAAATCGCCGTTAGAGGAAACGTGCAAGTTGCGAACAATATCAAAACTTACGCATCAAGAGCAAAAAAACCGGGTTTTTTAACCAGGCATAAGGGCTACAACGAAGTGTTTTCGTAAAAAAAACTGGTTTCTGGTCAAGTCGCGAAGAACATAATTTCCAAGTCAGCTGAGTTGTAACGAACAAGCGTGTCAAGGGTGTTATCGCAGCATTCGGTGATTTTTGTGCCGAATCTCATAAAACACAGGGAAAAAATCATGAAACAGCAATTATTGACAAAAGTTTTGGTGGCAACAGCCATCGCCCTCAGCGGCCTGACGGTTGCTTCTGGACCGAGTTACGGTCGGCGAGTACCGGAGGAAAGTGGATTTTGGTGTAACACCTCGACCCGTGCGCCGGTGACGGTGTACCAAAACGCTCAAGGTGCCGTAGAGCCTTGGATTGAGTGGACTTCCGATTATTTCTCCGGTTCTGGCTACGATCCGGCCACTCGGTGTCAATTAGTGAGTCAACGCCTCGAAACCTATCGCCGCCAACGAATGCTTAAGTACATTACTGCAGGCCAAATGAACGGCCAGAACGTCATCTGCACGGCGAATCAAGTCAATGGGCGCTGTCAAAATTTGATTTATACCCTCAGACCTGGCCAAGACCCGATCGGCTCTTTGTATAATTTGTTGGCTTGGCGCCAAGGATATGTCGGGATGCCCTCTTTTGATGAAAGCAGTAAAATTCCTTACATTGATGTCCGCGAAAAGCTAGGGGAAAACATGGATGATGAGGCGCAACTGCCCCCTTTCCCCCACCGTTCCGACAGCCTTAAAGATTGGCAAATTTTCCATCCGATCGCCAATTCCAAGGATTGAGGTGGAAAATTTGGCGCGTCAAACAGCAGTAGGCAGCCCGACGGGGAAATCTTATGGTTCCGGGGCGATCGTCGGCCAGCAGGCCCAAACCTATAGGATACTGACTAAATAGCACGTTGTGGCGATCGGACTTGTCACCGACGACGGCCTCATCTACCCACTGCTAGCACTTCTGAGGCGGCTGGGCAATACCGATCTGGCGATCGCTCTGTTTCGCAGCGCGATCGAGTATAAAATAGCACTATTCAGCCTTGAACCCGGGTCGGTGTCTGAGCCAGTGTTGGCAGTCGGCTTTCCTGGGAGTGCTGAGGTTGGGAGTTTCGCTGACCACGAATTTCAAAGGTGGTATCCGCCACGTGATTTATCCGTGGGGTCGCCTCTAAAATCTAAAATCTAAAATCTAAAATCGATTGACCGAAGAACGAGACGCAAGCCCCTGGCTTTAGACCTTGTCATTACCAACATATTTTAAAGTGGAACTGAGGTGTATTAGAGTCAGAGTATGAAGTTGAGTAATTTCACAGACCTCCAGACTTGGGCTGTTGAACAGTGGGGAGATGCCGAGTTGGGGGATAGTCGTCGTACAGACAGAGCGGTAGTCGTAGGAGCAGCACTCGCAGCGAACCCAGCAGCAAGTCTACCAAATATCATGGAAGGCTGGAATGAAGTCAGAGCAGCCTACAGATTATTTGCAGAAGCCGAAGTTACTCACCGTGAGTTGATTAAACCACATACGACCGCAACCAAAGTCAGAGCCAAAAACAGCTCGCAGAAGGTTGTCCTATTTATCCAGGACACATCAGAACTAGATTACACAAAAGCACGAAACATAGAAGGGTTAGGACATATCGGCGACGGTAGAGGGCGAGGGATAATGCTGCATAATTGCTTGGCAGTAGTACCAGTGCCGGGAAACCCGGAGATACTGGGACTGGCAGGACAAATACCTTGGGTACGCAGTCACCAGAGCCCAAATCTCGAAATTGAGAACATTTCACAGGAATTACTCAGAACCGAAAGTGAAGGTGAAATTTGGTCGGAGATGGTCGAATCAATCGGCGAAGCACCAGCCGTTAATTCAATGTGGGTAAGTGTTGGGGATCGAGGCAGCGATATCTTTTCATATATCCGACGTACTACGGCATTGCACTGGTACTGTTTATTGCGGGTCACTCAAAATCGTGTAATTACCAAACCAGACGCAACAAAAGGACATCTCAAAGCATTTTCTCGTAGCTTGGAACCAATGGCACTCAAAACGATTGTGCTACGTGGTCGCAATGGCGAACCCAAGCGTGAGGTGGATTTACAGGTTGCTTGGTCACCGTTAATAATTCAACCGCCCGCGACGGGTAATGAAAGAAAACAGCAGCCAATTAATGGTTGGTGTATACGTGCTTGGTCAGTAGATGGTGATTTGGAATGGATTCTGTTTACAACAGTACCTGTAACAGATGCCAACTCTGCCTTAATCCAACTCGACTGGTACGCTTGTCGCTGGTTGATTGAAGAATATCATAAGTGCCTGAAAACTGGTTGTGCGCTCGAAAAACGTCAATTAAGTTCTGCCAATGCCAAGCGTCACATTACTTGGGTTTTTTGCGGTCGTCGCCGTGCGATTATTACAGCTACGCCAAATTAGTCGCAGTCATCCCCAATTGCCGGCTCAACACTTTGTACCCCCGATCATGCTAAATATTTTAGTCGCTCGCCTTGGTTTGTTGTCAAAAAATTTAAGTATTGGTGAGTTTTGGAAATATGTTGCCCGTTTGGGAGGTTTTCTGGGACGTAAAAATGATGGGCTTCCTGGTTGGCAAACCCTATGGCGAGGATTTAGTCGATTGATGGATATGTGCTGGGCTGCTGATTTTACAACCCAGTCGTTTGAAAAATGTTGGTAATGACAAGGGCTTTAGACACGGGGATAAGTCGGCAGCGGTTTCAACCGCCTCCAGCATTTAACAAATCTTAATGCAAAATTAGTCTAGTATGCAGGTTCGTGCTGTATAACTATAATATGAGCGTTAATTACAAATCAAACAAAAATGTTGTTTACTCGTGTAAATACCATATTGTGTGGTGTCCGAAATATCGCCGAAAGGTTTTAATTGAGGGTGTCGATACCCGATTAAAGGAAATACTGTTAGAGGTTGCGACCGAGTTTAACAGTGAATTAATCGAGATGGAAGTAATGCCAGATCACGTTCACCTTTTGATCGAGTGCGATCCTCAGTTTGGGATTGCCAAGCTGATTCGGTACATGAAGGGGCGTTCTTCTCGATATCTTCGCCAAGAATTTCCTTGGCTAAAAAGTCGATTGCCAACTCTATGGACGAATAGCTACTTTATTGCAACTGTTGGCGGTGCGCCAATTTCAGTAATTAAGCAGTACATTGAGAATCAGAAAAATGTCTAGTTATGGATGCCAGCAAAATCTAATCAGTCCAAGTCGAGAGCTAAGAAGCGTACTGGAATTTGTATGCGAAGAGTCGAACAAGTTAGCTAACTGCGGGACTTACTATTCTCGGCAGTTATATTTTAAAACCGGGAGAATTCCTAGCAAGTATGACTTACACAAGTTGTTCAAGGATAATCTTCACTTTAAAGCACTATATTCCCATGTTGCTCAACAAGCGTTGACCAGCGTTGCGGAATCTTTTATGTCGTACATTGGGCTGTTAAAAGGAATCAAGGGTGGTACGGTAACGCAACATCCTCAACTACCAAAATACCGCAAAAACAGCTTAAAACTTGTAACCTTCCCAAAGGCAGACGTAAAGCTAAAGAATGGACAATTGAGATTCCCGTTGGGAAGTAAGGTCAAACTCTGGTTTGGAATTGGTGAATTTTATTTGCCAATGCCATCTAACCTAGACTACAAGGCAATTAGAGAGATTCGCATTTTACCAAGAAATAAACAATTTTATGTCGAGTTTGTCTACCAACTTCAGTCAACAGCAGTTGAGCTGGATGTTAGTAAGGCTCTGGGTATCGATCCAGGATTGAATAATTGGTTAACTTGCGTTTCCAATGTAGGAACAAGTTTTATCGTAGATGGACGGCATCTAAAATCATTAAACCAATGGTATAACAAGCGGGTTGCGTCGATCAAAGAGCATAGACCTCAAGGCTTTTGGTCTAAGCGATTGGCAAAAATCACGGAAAAACGAAACAGACAAACGAGAGATGCTGTTAACAAAGCAGCTAGATTAGTATTGAATCATTGCCTAGAAAACCAAATAGGTACAATTATTTTTGGCTGGAACAAGGGAATGCGCCAAGAAATAAGTCTTGGTAACAAAACCAATCAAAATTTTGTGCAAATTCCTACCGCTCGATTGAAGGACAGGATTTCCCAGCTTTGTGAACAATATGGTATCCAGTTCATTGAAACTGAAGAGAGCTATACAAGTAAGGCGAGTTTTTTAGATTCGGATGAACTACCTAAGTTCGGTGAAAAAACTGAAGGGTGGAAAGAATCAGGAAAGCGCATCAATCGCGGACTGTATCGCTCAAAAGACGGAAGCAAAATTAACGCAGATTGTAATGCTGCTGGAAATATTTTGCGAAAAGTAGCGACAACTTTAGGGTTATGCCTTAAAAGAGTCAGTAGAGGCGCTTTGATTTCGCCTTTGAAAGTTCGTATTTGGACTCTTCAAGAATCCCCGTCCCTTTAGGGCTGGGGAGTATCAAGCGGGCTTCGTTTCGGTGTTGCTACCCAAATCTTTGCCTCAAGGTTATATTGGGCTATACAAATGAGGTTAAAATCGGTAGGAGTGGCGACCCGATTTTTAATGCCAAAGGTTTCTTGATTGGGATTAACTGTAGGGGCAAGTATCGAAATCCAAATTTTGGCGTCTATGAAGAATGAAGATGGAAGTGAACCAACAGCGGAATTATTGGAAAAAATGGTTAAATCCAGTTGGGGAATTCCGATTAGTATATATTTGCAGTTCGCCTCGTTTCATCTAGGGAGTTATCGATGAATGTGTGGAGTTTGCGGTTTGACGCGCTGACAATCATCTTGACAGGTGCATTAACAGTGACGGCGGTTGTTAGCCAACAATATGCTGCCTGTGCCAAAACAGCAGAAGAAATTGCCCAGCTAGCGACGTTGACAACCGTGGAAGTCAACAACACGCTGGGTTTTTTTGCTAGTGGATCGGGAGTAATTATTGCCAAACAGGGTAATATTTACACTGTTCTGACAGCTAATCATGTGGTGGCAAGCCTCGCTCAAAAATACAGTATTCGCACTCATTTGGAGAAGGATTATGCTGCGATTAGAATACAGCGCCTACCGAAAAATGACAGGGATATAGACTTGGCTTTAATACAGTTTCAGAGCCGAGAACAGTATCCAGTAGCACCACTGGGCGAGTCAGAACGTGCTGTTGTGGGTTCTGCTATTTACGTTTCGGGCTATCCGCTGCCCATTTCGGGAGTTGAACGAAAACTTGAGTTTACTGCTGGTATCATCTCTTCTCGCTTGGGCAGCGCCTCATCAGGGTATCGTCTGCGCTACCAAGCTGTAACCAGGCGCGGGATGAGCGGCGGGCCTGTATTTGATGCTGAGGGCAGGGTAATAGGAATTCACGGCCAGGGGGATACTGTTGGCACAATTAGGAGTCAGTGGAACGGTCAGATTGAGGAGATAAAAACGGGCTTGAACGCGGCAATCCCGATCGATGCTTTTATGGCATTGCTATCACAAAACAAGCGTAACGGCTTTGATATTCTCAGCAATCTTTCTCTCAGCAGCGCATCTGGTCAAAACCAACCGAATCGGGGTTATGGAGGATTTGTGTGCGATACCTCAACGGGCGAGCCGGTGACTGTGTATCAAAATCCGCAAGGGTTCCGGGAACCTTGGATTCGCTGGAATTCTAATTTCTTTTCTAGTTCTGGCTACGATCCTCTAACTCGCTGCCAACAAGTGACTCAGCGCCTTGAAAATTATAACCGAAATAAACAGCTAAATTATGTGACGGTGGGTATGGTAAATAACCAGAAAGCGATTTGCACGACTAGCCGCGTTAATGGGCCTTGCGAAGGTTTGATCTACACGCTGCGCCGCGATCAAGATCCGACTCCTGCACTTAGCAGTTTTTTTGTTTGGCTGGGGAATCAAAAGGCTGTGCCTTCTCTTTCTGAAAGCGGTACTGTGCTGTATATCGATGTCCGGGAACGGCTGGAACAATTTTAGATTGGGGATTTAAGATTTTAGAGGGATGAGTAATGGGTAAACACAGAACCCCGACTTTTTTAAAATAAGTCGGGGTTCTCAAACAACTACTTATTAGCTGAAAAGTTGACATATTTTACTTATTTATCACTGACATAATAGAACTCATGATTTTTTGGAACACGGAAGCTATAAAATTACTCTTACATTAATCTAACTCAAATTTTTCAGGTATCAAGCATGACAGCAACTACCCCGCAGGCAACGTCAACAACGCCCGCTTTTTGCGAAGGCATTCAATATTTTTCTGAAACAGTCCCTGGTTTTGATACTTATGGGAAAACACCTGCGATCGCCCAGGGGAGCAAGTCGATCGCCGATCCTGCCGATCCCGTCGCCGTCTTTCAAACGATGCTGGGAGCAGACGCCCTGCGGTACCTGACGCTGCAAGTCACCGCCAGCAAGGCATCGGGACATCCGGGGGGTTTTGCTAGCCAAGCTGAGGCCTATGCCGCTTTGGTGATGCTCGGACACAAGAACATTGTCACCGAAGTGGGCCATCACGCCCCCGGCTTTTACAGCGCCATGTTTCTCGATCGATCTTTGGAGGATATGGGAATTTTCAACGTGCAGCAAGTGCGCGATAAATTCCGAGAAAAAGACGGTTTGTTAGGACATCTTTCCGGCTTCATTCCCGGCCTTTTAGCACCGGCCGGCCCCCTCGGACAAGGGCAGCATTTCGCAATGGCTGGAGCGCTTTTGCACCCCGACAAACTGTTTGCTTTCACAATGGGCGACGGCGGCATGGGCGAACCTTATCCGATGAGCAGCATGGCGCATTTCCACACTGCTTATCCCAAAGCTACTAACTTTTTGCCAGTGTTAGTTTGGAACGGATATTCTCAGGAACATCACAGCATGGTTTCAACTAAAACTAATGCTGAAATGATTGCTTATTGGCAAGGCAACGGTTTTGAAGAAGTTATCTTAGTTGATGCTAAGGAATTTGACGATAAAAATCAACCGGAAGATTATGTTGACAGCACTGCTTTTTCGCTCGAACAGCGCATGGCATTTACCAAAGCTGTTTTACAAGGAGTTGACAAAGCGGCAAAATCTGCTCTCGGCGGCAAATTAACTGCGTTTATTATCAAACAGTTGAAAGGTGCCGGCGTCCACGCGCGCGGAGCAAAATCTCACAACCTTTATCCGAAAGATACGCTGGATGCTCCGCACATTATCAGTGCTCTAAAAGAGCGCGCTTTGACTGCTGCTGCTTGGCAATTGGTGCGGACAAATTGCGAGCGTGCGGGCGGCGGGCCGGCGGCGAAAACAGTTGTTACTGAGTTTACCTTGCCGCTGGCAGATTTAGGCGAATTGCCTTTAGAAGAATTTGCAGTTGGGGGAGAACCGAAGATTTCGACAACAGCAATGGGACGTTTGGTAGGGAAAGTCGGCGAGCGCGATCGGACTTTTCTTGTGACTAATGCTGACGGCAATGAAGCATCGGCAATTGCCAATATCAACCAAGCTCTTAAGATTATTCACCCGACGACAGATGACCTGTACAATCAATCGCCCAACGGTCAAGTTTACGAACCTTTGAGCGAAGATGCTTGCGCTGGTTTAGCCGTAGGTTTATCGCTATTCGGAGCGCGGAGTTTGTGGTGTTCCTACGAATCTTTTGCCATCAACGGTTTACCAATTTGGCAAACTGTAACCCAAGCAATGGCAGAATTGCGCCGTCCAACTCCGGCAACTGTCACCTTATTTACAGCGGGTGCATTGGAACAAGGCCGTAACGGTTGGACGCACCAGCGGCCGGAAATTGAGGCTTATTTTGCGGCGATGATGCGGAACGGAAATGTGTTTCCTTTGTTTCCACCGGATGCTAACAGCATTCAAGCTTGTTACGAGTGGGCTTTGACTGCTAAAAATAAGGGAGTTGTGATTACTGCAAGCAAGTCGCCACTGCCAATTCGCACTACTTTTGAACAGACTCGCCAAGGTTTGCAAGACGGTGGAATAGTGCTGCACGAAATAGCAGGAGATAAGACAGTTGTGTTTGCAGTTGTCGGCGACATGACTTTAATGCCTGTGTTTGAAGCGGCGGCATTTTTGGAAACAGAAGGCATTGGAGTGCGGATTGTTTCTGTTGTGAATCCCCGGCGTTTGTATCGTGCTAGCGATGTTGCTTGGGATACTTGTTCGGAAGCTGACGGCGGCTTTTTGAGCGATGAGAAATTTGCGGAATTGTTTGGCGGAGATGCCTTAATTGGCGTGACAGGCGGTGCTTCTGGGATGTTGGAACCTGTGATGCTCCGCAGCAATTGCAAGCGGGATACTTTCGCTTGGAAGCGGGGGGAAACTACTGCTAGTGCTGGTCAATTAATGGCGTTTAATGGGTTGACTGCTGAGGCGTTGACTAAAAGGGCGATCGAGCTAGTTCATTAAGTTAGAATGTGAGTGAATGCCCCTGCCTGGTTTGTGCTGGGTAGGGGCTAAGCTGTGTTGCATGATTGCCTATGGTATTAGAGAGGGAGAGGGGGAGAAGGGGAGAAGGGGAGAGGATTTGACGATTTTTGATCGGGACTCGAAATATACAATTTAAATGCACAACAGCTTAGTAATATTTAAAATAGGATGGTGATACCTATGACAGCAAAAACTTTAGAAGAAATAGGTACGCTTGCAGAATAGCGATTGATTCTCCCCGGTTATTATACTTGGGAGCAATTTGAGGAGCTCGAATCTTTGATGGCCGACTCTCCGGGTTGGGAGATAACTTATCTTGATGGGTGGATCGAGTTTATGACAGTAGCCGAAGAACATGAAAGCTTTAAAAAAGCGCTCGCTAATATGAAAATTTATAACTTTGATATTAAATTTTTTAGAATCGGAATTATTTCTATCTCTCTTCTCTTAATCTGCGTGAATCTGCGTCAATCCATTGTCATCTGCGGTTAAAAGTTTCTCTTTTTTTAACGGCAGATGAGGGCAGATAAACACAGATAAACGCAGATGGATTATCTCAAGTCCGGTTGCACGAGCCGTGATAGTTGACTGTTGATTAGATTTGACGCCCGACGATGCTACCGGATTTGATATGATACGATTCTAGAGCTATAGGTGCAGCTTTAACCTAATGCTGAGGGGATAATTTATTCTCAAGTTTTTCCGGGTTGGCTGTTCAATAAGTTTGCTTTGTTAGCTGGTAATGTAGTGAGAGTGCTAGAGATTATGCTGCGACGGGACCTCAATATTGTGTGAAATATCTGTCTTGATTTTATTGCTTTTTTCCCCGCAAGCCATCAACCAAAAACTCATCATCGATCGATCGCCCGCAGCTACAAACTCATCCCGCGAAACCAGATAGCTTTCTATTTCCGACTCTGAAATGAACCCTTGTTTGACCATTTGCAAAATGGGCCCGGAGTCCAGCAAAGGTTGAAACGCCTCAATTCCCATGATATCGCTGTGGCTGACAACGGCTTCTAAATCAACGCTACCAAACCCAGCTTCTTTGAGAATGCGGCACAGATTGCGCCCGACGCATAAATTGCCGCCCCGCGATGCTATCACCTGCTTGAATTTCTCCCTGACAATCTCGACTGACCAAGGCGGATTTGTCAACCAAAACAGATCCGCATCGCTATCGATAATCACCAGTTTTCCCCCAGGCTTCAAGATGCGGAATATTTCTCTAGCTGCTGCGACGGGATCTGGGAGGTGAACGAACAGCAAACGGGCGATCGCAAAATCGAAAGTGTTAGCCGCCAAACCAGTATCCGCAACCGATGCTTGGACGTGATTTACTCGATCGCCCCCTTTGTCCTGCAAATATGCTACTGCTTTTTCGTGCAGTACCGGGTCAATTTCTACCGCTGTTACCAGACTGTTTGGCAGCAATTCTAACAGTTTTTTGGTGAAAAATCCCGGCCCGCTACCAGCTTCCAAAACATTCATCCCGTCGGCTAAACCGAACCACTTTAAAGTGCGCGCTTCCTTTTCCCAACTGAGGAGAACTTGAGCTTTTAACCGTTGGATTTCTCCCTCAAATTCCAGATTGTACGCGAGCGCTTGATACGAACCTTCTGCTGGCATGAAATTATCCTTATTCTTACTAGGATACCAGGATTATAATAGAAATATACTCAAATCTCCGATCGAGCTATCTGTGCGTAAGATCGTTTCCGGTGGCATGGGAATGATTTAACCACAGAGGACGCAGAGAACGCAGAGTTCGAGAAGAGAGAGATGAATAATTCCGATGAAGTGCGGATTTTGCCACACAATCATCAGAACTGCGCTTTAGCGCAATTCTCGTTGCCGACCTCCACAACCACAGTTGGCGGACAGATGCAGGACGGAAACCCGGTAATTCCTCTATTGTAAGAAGATGACGGATTACCTAAACTAAAGACGCTGATTTTCCGGCATCCCTTACTATTTTTATTTTATGCACTATGCCCAAAACTCTAGCTCAACCGGAGAAACGAACATTTTTAGTTGTGGATGACCATGCGATGGTGTTAGGTGGCACGCTTAACATTCTGAAGCAAGAATATCCAGAGGCAGACATTCTGACTGCTCCGACTGCTCAGGCAGCCCTTCAGCAGGTAGCGCAGACTACCCCGGATTTGGTGATTGTGGATCTGGTGATGCCAGAGACGAGCGGCGCAATAGCTCAAGCAAATTCAGGGCTTCAACTCCTCAAAACGTTGATGGATAAGTATCCGAGTCTGAATATTGTGGTGCAGAGTGCCCATGTTCGGACTTTAGTTTGGCTGAAACCGTCGATTGACAATCACATGGGCGGCTTCACAGTTGTCGATAAGAGCCAGCCGATGAAAGACTTGGTGGCAATGGTTGATTGGGCGCTGCACGAGCGTATTTATACACCCAGAGAGATCCGCAATGGGCTGCAACTCAAACCCGCCTGGATGCAGGTGTTGCAATTTGCTTTTCAAGAGAGCTTGCAGGATACTGCGATCGCCAAACGGATGAATGTTTCTGAACGCACTGTGCAGTATTACTGGACTAAGATTCGAGATGTGCTAGAGGTGTATCCTGATGATAATAAGAATCTGCGGATTCAAACGGAAGTGCGAGCTAGGGAACAAGGATTGATTGATTAGTGATATCAAGTCTGGTTAATTACTTATAAATCCTGTAGGGGCATCGGGCATCGGGCATCGGGCATCGGGCATCGGCCAAACAGTCGTACAAAAGTATGATAACTATTCAACCGGACATTATTATGAAGCCCGATCGATGGCAAGCAGTGAAAGCGGGCGTCACGACTTGGGGACGAGGAGCGCTTCCAGGGGTGATGGTGATTGTCGCTGTGATGATGGCTAGATTGAGCGGTGCGCTTCAGTTTTGGGAGTTGGTTGCGTTCGATCGATTTCTGCGTTTGCGTCCTCCTGAGTCAATGGATGAACGGATTGTAATTGTCGGCATCACTGAGGAAGATATTCAACGCGCTAGAACTTATCCGATTCCCGATCGCGATATTGCCGATTTACTCAAACGGTTGCAAACGTATCAACCGATCGCGATCGGGCTAGATATTGTCCGCGATATTCCGGTGGAACCAGGTAATGCTGAACTAACATCGGTGTTTCGCAGCAGCAAGAATGCGATCGGAGTGGAGATTGCACTGCCCGATCGCAGTGGCTTTATCGTCAAACCTCCGCCCGCGCTACCACCCGAACAGGTTGGCTTTGCAGATTTCGTACTCGATGCGGATGGCTACCAGCGCCGCAGTTTATTGGGCACTAACAACGATCGACAGGAATACCGTTTTTCCTTCGCGATCCGGCTGGCAGAACTCTATTTAGCAACCCGAGGAATTAAGCTAGGTAATGGAATTCGCGATCCGGAGGCGATGCGCTTTGGCAGCATTGAATTTACCAGAGTGCAGTCAAACTCTGGCGGATATGTGGGGGCGGATGCAGGCGGGAACCAAATTTTACTGAATGTTCGCAGCGGGACAATGCCATTTCGCGTGCTTTCCCTGGCCCAAATCAAATCTGGACAGGTCAACCCGGATTGGATTCGAGGCAAAATTGTGCTGATTGGGATGATGTCTTTTAGCGCGAAGGATTTGGCAAGTTCGGGTGCGATCGCAGGCATCAATCCCGGACGGATTTACGGAGTCGAAATGCAAGCCCACGAAACCAGCCAGATGATTAGCGCGGTACTCGATCGGCGAGCGTTGCTTCAGGTTTGGGGGGAGGGCTGGGAAACGCTCTGGATTGCGGTCTGGGGACTCTTGGGGATGAGTTTGGGACGATTTCTGCGATCGCCCTGGAAAATTTTGATCGGGCTCTTAGTCGCCAGCATTAGCCCGATCGCGCTCTGTTACTGGCTGATTCTTTTGGGATGGTGGGTGCCGATCGTGCCTGTATTGCTCGTACTCGTGTTGAATGGGGCTGGGTTGACGGCAGCGTTATTTTATCGCCACGAACAGGAACTCCGACTGCGGTTGGAGGAACGTCAGTTTGCGATCGAGCAGACCTTTAACGCGATTCATAGCGGCCCGTTACAAACATTGGTTGTGATTTTGAGAACTGCTCAAGAACAAGCCACACCGCCGTTATTTCTACCGGAGTTGCAACGCTTGAATCAAGAATTGCGGGCAGTTTACGGATCGGTGCAACGAGACGCGATCGCGGATGAACCGCATCTCCGCATGGGAAGTGCGATCGAATTGGCCCTGCAGGCTCCATTGCATGAATTGCTCTACAAGGTCTATTCCAACACGCTCGAACAAGAACTGCCTTACCTCAAAACGCTCAAATTCAAAATTGTGCAGTTCGATCCCTTGAACACCTCGCATCTGCGGTTGGAACACAAGCGAGCACTCTGCCGCTTTCTGGAAGAAGCGCTCTGCAATGTCGGCAAACACGCGATCGAAGCCACTCGCTTGACCGTAATTTGCACTCAAGAAGGCGATCGGCAGGTGATTCGGGTGGCGGATAATGGTAGGGGGAAACCGTCTCAGTCAGAAACGCTTAGCTTGGCTCAAATGGATCGAGACAAGGAAATAACTGAAGATCCAAACCCTAAACTTCAACCTTCAGGATTAGGAACCCAGCTTGCAAAGAACTTAGCCAAACAGTTAGGCGGAGCATTTCGGCGCTACCGGAATCAACCGAAGGGGACAGTGTGCGAGTTAACCTGGTCAGCAAAACGGCGGTGGTTCTGGTAATTGGTTGGGTTCACGCTTGTCAAATCGTTTATGAACGGGCTCTCCGGCCCGTTCCACAAGAAATTCACTCTTTGTGGAACGGGCCGGAGAGCCCGTTCTTGAGAATGGTTCAAGAGCTCAGATATAACGAACTCTGGATACGGCAATGCCCAAAGCGTGTCAACTTAAGCTGTCAGTCCACCCAGTCCTCGCGCCCACCCGGCAGTCCGCCAGGGAATGAATTCCCTGTCTCATAGCGAAAGTCCTCTCAAAGAGGACTGAAGAACTCATTAGTCGTCTTCAGACGACTTTCGCTTTGAGGCAGGGGTTTAAACCCCTGCCGGACTGCCGGACTGAGGGTTTGCCCTTAAGCTGACACCAATATCTTTGCACCTTCCCGCAAACGACGCTTGCGGGCAGTCCTCTATTGTGTTTGTGTATTGTTGATTACTGTAGAAATAGTTACAGAGGGGATTGCGATGATGACTCACGAGTTGAAGCGTCGAACCGTTTACTCTGCGGGCATTGCGAGTTTAATGCTGAGTGTTTCGTTCTGGATCGCCCCTGTAGCGCTGGCAAAATACACTCCTCCTCAAAACCCTTCTAAACCGAAAGACACGGGGACGAATACCACTCGCGGCGGCAGTTGTGAAGGTAATTCATCGGCGAGATTGACTGCCTTAGTGCCGTTTAGCCATGTAGGAGAGACGATTTCTGGGCATCCGACCTTTACCTGGTTTGTACCCGATCGCACTCCTCGTCCGCTGCAATTGAGGCTGTTTACTCGCACGGGACAACTTCTCTACAGAACCGAGATGCAGAGTCAGCCAGGAATCATGTCGGTTGCTTTGCCCTCAAATCTGCCCCAACTGTCGATCGGGCAATCCTATCAGTGGCAAGTGGTGTTGGTGTGCGATCCGAATGTTCCTTCGAGGAATGTGGTGGCGACGGCAGAAATCCAAGTCGTTGGACCTGCGGCGTCGTTGCAGACTCAACTTGCAGCGGCGCAAACTCCCCAACAGCGGATCGATCTGTATGCGGAGTCTGGGCTGTGGTATGACGCGATCGCCGAAGCGCGGAAAGCTTCTGAGACTTCTCAAAGCCAAGCGGCTGTGCTGGAATTGCTAGATGCTCTTGCAAGTTCGGAAGCCGAACCTTTGAAAGACTGGAGCGATCAATTGAAGCAAATTAGAGCGATCGAACAACAACGTCAAGAACAGCGCCAACCCAACCCGATTTACCGACGCTGCATCAACTGCTGATCGATCCAATTCAAACGCTTCTACCAAAAGATCCCAATGTCCATGTCATTTTCATTCCTCAAGCTTCGCTCTTCCAAGTGCCTTTCCCCGCTCTGCAAGATGCCAACGGCACTTACTTAATCGAGAAACACACCATCTTAACTGCACCTTCGATTCAAGTTCTGGCATTAACCAGACAACAACGACAGAAGTTAGCATCTCAGGCATCCCATAGCGGTAACGCTTTAGTCTTGGGCAATCCCACGATGCCGAGTGTGTCTCTCTCTCCGGGAGAACCCAAACGGCAATTGTCTCCTCTACCTGGAGCCGAAGCCGAAGCCAGAGCGATCGCCCCTCTGCTCAAAACCCAAGCCATCACAGGCGCTCAAGGGACAAAAGCTGCGATCGTCCCAAAAATGCCCCAAGCATCGATTATTCATCTGGCAACACATGGATTGCTGGATGATGTGCGCGGATTGGGAAGTGCGATCGCGCTGGCTCCCTCTGGCAGCGATGACGGCTTATTGACCGCAGAAGAGATTTTCGATATGAAACTGCAAGCAAATTTAGTCGTTTTGAGTGCTTGCAACACTGGAGAAGGCAGAATTACCGGGGATGGCGTGATTGGCTGGTCGCGCGCTTTGATTTCAGCAGGAGTGCCGAGTGTAATTGTTTCTTTATGGGCGGTTCCCGATGCGCCGACATCCGAATTGATGCGATCGTTTTACCAAAACTTGCAAAATAATCCCGACAAAGCACAGGCATTGCGGCAAGCAATGTTAACCACGATGAAAACTCATCCCCAGCCGCGAAATTGGGCGGCATTTACTCTTATTGGGGAATCAGAGTAAGTTTTTATGAATAGCGAATCAGCTCAATGTTTTTATACTAAATTTTAATCGCAATCGTTTGTTTTTACAGCACTTTTGCAGGTTGATCTGAAGCTGTCATCTGCCCAGTCCTCCCGCCCACCCGGTAGTCCTTAGCGGGAATGAATTCCACGGGGCTTATAGCGAAAGTCCTCGCTATGAGGACTAATACCAAATCTAACTTAAATACCCTCTTTATTTCTTAGTCTGCGGAGGCTGACGAAAGTTTTTGTAGGGGCAATCCCCCCGTGGTTGCCCTGGTTTCAACCGCCGAATCATAAAGGGGGTGGAAAACCCGGACTTTTCTTCTGAGTCCTGATAGCGAGGACTTTCGCTTTGAGGCAGGGGGTTAAAACCCCTGCCGGACTATAGGTTTAACTTTTTATAGGGCTGGAGATTCTTCATTTTACTCAGAAGGACAGAACTACGTCCCAATGCGTAAGTCCTGATATTCGCATACGTTGCACTTTCCCGCAATCAAGTTTGCACCTGATACTTCATCAACTCTGTGGGTAGAACGAATGATTTTTTGATCGGAGCTGCTTAAGATTTAAGTAAAGAATGGATCTGATTAGAACAGAGTTTGAACCTACAATTCCTAACTTGGCACCATTAACTAACAAGAGAGTCGAACATTATGACAAGATCTACTGGTCAAAATCACAAAATTCTGCTTGTAGAAGATGACGCCCCCGTCCGCACTCTCGTCTACCGCTTTTTGAACCAGACATATCAAGTACAAGTTGCGGCAGACGGCAAAACTGCTCTCGAAATTTTTGAGGAATTCAACCCAGTTCTGGTGATATTGGATTGGAATTTACCCGACACAACTGGGTATAAACTCTGCCAAGAAATGCAAAATCAAACTAATGTTTTAGTTGCAATTCTGAGCAGCCGCACCGGCCAAGAAGATCGGATTAAAATCATGAAAGCAGGTGCCGATGATTTTATTTGCAAACCGTTTAATCTTGAAGAATTGGCAGTGAGAGTTGAAGTCTTGTTGAGGCGGGCGAGATCCGTCGCTCCGCCCAACCTGATCTTCGGTCAATTAGCGATCGATTTAGTGGGTAGGCAGGTGAGATTGAAGGAGCAAATTCTAACGCTGACAGCCTTAGAATTTGAAATATTGTGTTTTTTGGCAACTCATTCGGGTAAAGCTTGCAGCCGCCAACAGCTAATCGAAAAAGTTTGGGGGTGGAAATCCAATTATGCAACCGAAGAGCGAGTGGTGGACGTGCATATCGGCCAAATTCGCAGGAAAATGGCTAAAGTTGATGCCGCTGTTCCCAATTTTATTCAAACTGTTCGGGGATACGGTTACAGTTTTGCTCCGAGCGCTCGGAGTAACAAGGTAGTTTGTAATTGAAACACTCCTTCCTTAAGAAGGAGGACTTTGAACTATCTTCCCCTCTTTATTAAGCGTGCAAGGGGATATCTAAGGGCTAATTAAAAGACTGTTAAGCTGTTTAGCATTTAAACTGCGTATTTTACAGACTGAAACCCAATACTTGCTTAGATAGCCTCTGAGTTTTACATGGTGAACAGCTTACTCGCTTTCTTGAACTTTGAAATAGTCGCAATAGAGTCAAAAATTATGACGATATCTACCGCTCGAAATTCCCAAATTCTGGTTGTAGAGGATGACGCCCCCGTCCGCAATCTTGTCTTCGGTGAACTAGCGATCGATTTAATCAGTAGAGAGGTGAGATTGAAAGAGAAAACTTTAGCTCTCACACCTTTAGAATTTCAGCTATTGCATTTTTTAGCCATTCATTCGGGTAAAGCCTGGAGTCGCCAACAGCTAATCGAAAAAGTTTGGGGATGGAAATGCAATGACGCACGAGACGAGCAAGTGGTGGACGTGTATATCCGTCTGATTCACAGGAAAATGGCTAAAGTCGATGCCGCAGTGCCGAATTTCATTAAAACTACTCAAGGATACGATTACATTTTCAATCCGATCGCTCGCAATCACAGGGTAGTTTCTAATTGAAGAATCATCATTATTATATCAGGTAAATTGAACACCGCTATAGTCTGGTCAATTTACCGGCGGTATTTTTATGCCGAGCGAGGAAAGCAGAACCACGATCGCGACAAGCAGATTACAGAGTACGATCGGGATACTAACCCTTACCGCGAAACTGGCGGCTGCAAAACTTTAGCATCTTTTGCTATTTCCGCTGACTCCAAAACCTCCTCTAAAACCGGAGAAGGAATCGGCACTTCTTCAACTACCTGATGCTTTTCCAAAGTCAAACGAGACTGAGACGAACCCGACAATCTTTTCAACAATTTCGGTGTCGGATCGTACAGCAAATAAATAATTCGATCGCCTGCTTGCCAAATCTGAGTCGCCGACACTACTTGCAAGTACCCTTGCCTTTCCAGCAGCAGGGGCGCCAACTCTCCGGCTTGAACCAAAGCTTGCAAGTGAGCAATTTGAAACTGCAAGCCCTCACTTTTTAACTCTGTTTCCCCCAATTTTACTTGGCCGTCGCTCAAATATTCGTTCCAATCCTTCAGCGACAAATCGGAGACAAAAGCTTGATTGATTTTAGCCTGATTTGCAGGCGTATTTGCTTGCGGATCTTTGGGGAATATTGCCAAAACCCTCGGCGGTGCAAACTCTTCGGCTGCTCGCTGAGCTAACACTAAGTTTACCTCGCCGTTGTTAGTCATTGCCAGAAAAGTTCCCATCGATTCCAGTCCGGCTTCTTCTAACACGCTGTGGTCGAGAGCACTGCTCAAAAACACCCGCAAACCTTCTCGTTCTGCTTGTTCGCAAGCTTCGGGATTTGTGTCGATAATTGCCACCGATTCTCCGCGTTCTTGAAACAAGCGAGCAATTAATCTGCTCAAAGGATTTGACCCCACAATTGCAGCACCGGTTGCCGATTTTGAGGTGATGCCCAAAATTTGAGCCATCCGTCCGGCGGTTAGTCCCTGGACGAAAACTGTCATAATAATTGTTAGGAAAACTAAGGCTTTAATCGAGTCGCCGCCGTTGATTCCCCGCTGGGTGAGCAAAATTGCAAATAAAGATGCGATCGACGCTGAGACAATTCCCCTGGGCGCTACCCAACAAACAAATAATTTCTGCCGCCAATTCAGTCCGCTGTTCCAAGTACACAGCCAAACGTTGATCGGCCGCACTACCCACATTAAAGCTAAAACTGTAAACAAACTTCCCCAACCGAGGGCGACCACACTAGCGAGGGATAAATCGGCCGCCAGCAGCACGAACAGCATGGAAATAGCCAGGACTGTCAGTTGACCTTTAAACCTCCTCAGCAGCCTTTCTTCCGGCACAGCAGCGGCTCTGAGGACGATGCCGGAGAGGACTGTTGCCATCAGTCCCGATTCGCTGCGGATTTCTTCTGCTAAGCCGAAAAATCCCCACAAACCGGCTAAAACTACTAAGTTTTTGAGGTCTTCGGAGAGAAATTGCGATCGCTTGAGAATGAATCCCAGCAGCCAACCTCCCGCAACTCCGATGACTGCGCCAACGAAGAGTCGCACGATTAAATCTCGGAACACAACCAGCAAATCAGCATTGCCGTTCAAAATAATATTCAGCACCAATACTGCCAGAATTGCCCCGACAGGATCGATTAAAACGCCTTCTGCTTCTAGCAAGGCGGCAACTTTTTTGTCAACGGATACTTGTTTGAGCAAAGGGCCGATTACCGTCGGGCCTGTGACGACTACTAGAGAAGCATACAGAAATGCGATCGGCCAGGGAAATTCCCCCAACCAGTGTGCGGCCATTCCGCCGCCAATTAGCGTAATTAAAGTGCCTACCGTAACTAAATTGCGGATGCTGCCGGAAACTTTGCCCAAATCTCGCAATTCCAAATTCAAGCCGCCTTCAAACAGAATTAAAGCTACGCAAAGGGATACCATAACTTCCAAACCGCTGCCCAGCAGATTGGGGTGCAGCACTCCCAAGCAGTCTGGGCCGGCTAAAATGCCAAACAACAGCAAAAAGACGATCGCCGGAACTTTCAGATAAGCGGCGAGAACTTGAGCGCTGATGCCACAGATGACGGTCATGACCATCAACTGGGTGATGTTAAAGGGGATTTCCATAGATATAATTGTTACAGGCTGCCCGCTTAGTTTTAAATGTTCGATCGCGGGTAATTGGAGTGCAGGCGCTATTTTCGGCGCAGCTTACAAACTCGGCACGGCCCTGGATTTTTCCCAATAAGATTAAAAAACCTGGATAGTCGCTATAACTTTATCAGATAATTCTCTTGCCGTCAAAGATGGCAGCTAGCTGTAGCTAAGCGAGAGATTGTCTGTTATGTTCGAGAGTCTAATGGAGATGCGGGGAGAGAGGGAGAGGATTTGACTAATTTTGATGGGGAGTCAATCGATTGCGCGATTTTAGATTTGAGATTTTAGATTTTAGAATTGAAGCATTGACCCCACGGATAAATTCGGGGGGCAAGTTTCTCGGATACAGGTTTTTTATTTCACCGGTCCTGAGTCTGCTTTCGGAATGAATCCGGGGGCTTGTATCCTCGATGCTTTCGGTCAATCTCCAATCAAAAAGCTCACATCTCAAATCGATCGCCGCCAGACTCATCTTTAGAGTAGTTTCCATCTAAAAAACTCTAAAATCCCATGATTCATCTGTAGAGTCAATCTCAAATCTAAAATCTAATCGATCGCCCTCAGACTCATCTTTAGAGTAGAGTTCCCATCTAATATTATGTCCGGTCGATTACCCCTAATACGGTAGGGGCCCGTGAGCCAACAATACCGGCCTATAATTGACCATCTCAAAAACCCGCCCTTTTAATCGCGGTCACTCGATCGGACATGATATAAAATCTCAACTCGCAAGATTCATCTGTAGAGTCAATCTAAAATCTATAATCTATAATCTATAATCGATTGGCATTCTGCCACCTGCGAAAAAACTCCGATAGAATTGCCGGCGAAATTCGCCCTTCCAGCCAATCTAAAGCCTGGTTCTGGTTTGGTGCAGCCCGATAAAATTTGCACGCATCTATCAGCCGAATCGGAGAATTAGTGACAATAGATTGAGAGCGCCATTTTTGTGCAAACTCGTTAATAATAGCCGGAGAAAGTTGTTTTTGCAGCCAATCTAAAGCTTGGTCTTGTTGTGCTAAACCGCGATAAAATTTGCCGACATCTATCAATCGCAAATTAGTGTCTGGAGGTAAGGCAGTTGCCCGCCATTTTTGAGCAAAGTCCGCTAAAACAGAGGTAGGAACCTGACTTTGCAGCCAAATTAAGGCAGTATCTTGGGTAGCCTTAGCTTGATAAGACGAGAATACCTGAGTCAGTCGCACGTCTGATATGGGAGGGGGAGTTGGAGTGGGAGTCGGCTGCGGGGTGGGTGTCGGCGCTGGAGGGGGGACAACTACTTTGGGAGATTTTCGCATCAAAGCGGCCCAGGTTTTGAGGCTGGCAATACCGTCTGGATTGAGACCTTGAGATTTCTGAAACGAGATTAGCGCCGCTGTGGTGTTGGCTCCAAATTTACCGTCCATCGCGCCTTGATAGAAACCTTTAATTCTTAATTCCCTCTGGATGTCTGCAACTTTATAACTTACGGCGCCTTCTCGGACACTTTCAAAAATATTAGTGTCTACATTGCCCGATACGCCTGACACGGTGCCGCTGTCGCTGTACTGCCAAAAAGTCCAAGTTTTCCAGCCGCCGGGAACCCAAGGTTCCTCAGCAGTGGTATAGTGAGCAATCCACAATGGGTAATCGGCAAACCGTGTTGTCCCCAGGTTGTCCCAGAAACCGGGGTAAGTGTAGATAATCGGCCGCATCAACGTGGCTTTTTCGACTGCTTCTAACCAAATTGCGGCTCGATCGCACAATTGATCCACACTCAAATCGCCTGTAGTTTCGACATCCAAGACTGGCGGCAAATCCCCCGGTTCTAGTTTTACAGTTTTCAAGAACAAATCTATTTGTCCTTGAATGCTGCTTGCAGGTTGAAAAAAGTGGTAAGCACCGCGTTGAATCCCCGCCGCTTTCATCGCCGCCCAATTGCGGGCGAAAGTTTGGGCAACGAACGTTGCACCCTCGGTCGATTTGACAAAACTGAAGGTAATACCATCCCGGGCAACTGCTTGCCAATTGACATTGGGCTGGTAGTCGGAAACATCTATACCACGAATACTCATATTACAAAGAGTTGAGAAAAGCTGGTTTGGTCTGAAGCAGCGACTCGATTAAGGCTACATTAAATTGTAATGCTAAGTCGCTAATTGTTTTTTTGGAGGGGAGATGGTGCACATGAACTTCGATCGAATAGATCCCGGCCCTGGTCAAGAGTCTGTTTGGGATTACCCGCGTCCCCCTCGGCTTGAGGAATCGACCAAACACGTACAGATAATTTTTAATGGAGTGACGATCGCCGACACGCGCCGTCCTCAGCGGGTATTGGAGACGAGTCACCCTCCTGCCTACTATATCTGCCCCGATGACATCAAAATGGAATATTTGCACAAAACTTCACGAGGTTCTTGGTGCGAGTGGAAGGGGCAAGCCGGTTATTACACTGTGACGGTAGAGTCGAAAGAAGTAGTCAATGCTGCTTGGTTTTATCCCAATCCTAATCAGGTTTTTGCAGCTATTAAAGATTATGTGGCTTTTTATCCGAGCAAGATGGATGCCTGTTATGTGGACGGGGAATTAGTGCAATCTCAACCAGGGGATTTTTACGGCGGCTGGATTACCCAAGATATTGTCGGCCCGTTTAAGGGAGGGGCAGGAACTTGGGGGTGGTAAGGGAATGTGGAGTTTTGAGTTTTGAGTTGAGGACAGGGGCAGACACCGCGTTTTTTTACGCAAAACCTCGTTACAGCCTCGACCCAGGTTTAACAACCAAGTTTCTTGAGTTTGTGTACACCGTCAATCGATTTTAGATTTTAGATTGTAGATTTTAGATTGAAGCATTGACCCCAGGGATAAATTCGGGGGCTTGTGTATCGGATACAGGTTTTTTATTTTTCCACGGATGAGTACGGGGGCTTGTATCCTAGATGCTTTCGGTCAATGAGTTGAGGAATGGCGCCGAAATCGTTGTTTTACGCCCTAAAAATCCCCTAGTCAAAAATAGAGTAAAAAATCGAGAATAATTCAATAAATCTTTAATTTAGTGAGTATGAATCAATGCAATGCAGCTACGGCAAAAACTCAGGCAGCAGCATTTTCCATTATTTAAAAATAGTGGAGGAAATAATACAACCAATGGTAAGAAATAAATAATTATAGCGGTTCTCAAGCGTGGTGAGGTATGCCCTATGCCCTATGCCCACGGAGGCCTATGCCCTATGCCCTATGCCCATGAGTACCTCATATGAGAGCTCGAAAGGCTATATATAATTGAAGAGCTGACACTAGCTTTGTTGCTGGTTTATTGTTTATTCGGATCTGCGCTGTGTCTGTTGAATTTATTGAGCCGTCTAACTCGCCAGAAAACTCACCCCAAAATTTATCTTTAGAGTCTACCCTTAAGGATCTGGCTCTATTCAATTTTCAGGTTGACTCCTCATATCTCGCCAAAGAAGTAGCTCGGTTGTTTCAATCTCAGCCGCTGCTTCCGGGAGTTATCTTGACCGTAAATGGGGAATTTTTAGGGATGATATCGCGTCGGCGATTTATGGAACGAATGAGCCGCCCTTACGGAGTAGATATATTTGCTTGCAGACCGATTAT
Organism: Microcoleus sp. S13_C3; assembly: GCF_036700905.1. Taxonomy (NCBI): domain Bacteria; kingdom Bacillati; phylum Cyanobacteriota; class Cyanophyceae; order Oscillatoriales; family Microcoleaceae; genus Microcoleus; species Microcoleus sp. S13_C3. The sequence continues at coordinate 120,390 of NZ_JAUBPT010000002.1, forward strand.
AGCCTTGTATCAAATAGCTCAAACCGATATTTTAATTTTACCAGGAGTAGCCTTAATTGTCATGGCAGCTCAGCGATCCGTGCAGCGACCGCCGGAACTGCTTTACGAGCCGATTGTTGTGCAGTTAGAACCTCAAGTTTACCGACTTTTAGACGTGCATCAACTCTGGGTAGCTTTATCCCAAATTCACCAACAAGCTACTTGGTCTATGAGCGAACTTTATTACAATTTATCGCTCACGCAATCCGAGTTAGAAGCAGCTAACTCTCAATTAAAAGCAGCTAATTCCGAATTGTATCGCCTTGCAAACTTAGATGGCTTAACTCAGATTGCCAACCGCCACTGTTTTAACGAATACTTAGAGAAAAAATGGCAAGAATTGGGAGAAGCAGCAGCCGAACTATCTTTGATTTTATGCGATGTTGACTTTTTTAAGACATACAACGATACTTACGGACATCAGGCGGGAGATGCTTGCTTGCAGCAGGTAGCCAAAACTATTGTTGAGGCTGTACATTACTCAGCAGGCGCAGTTTCGGGGGAGACTCTGGTAGCTCGTTACGGAGGTGAAGAATTTGCGGTAATTTTACCCCGCACTTCGTCTGAAATAGCTGTTTGGATTGCAGAGCGAATTCGAGTTTGCGTCAAAGAACTAGAAATCGAACACCTTAATTCAGCGGTGTGTTCTTTCGTAACGCTGAGTTTGGGGGTAGCGAGTACGTTTCCTCAACCCGAAACTTCTCAGGAAAACCTGATTGCAGCGGCAGACCGTTCGCTTTATCAAGCTAAAGACTTAGGGCGCGATCGAGTGATTTTAGATGCTATAAAATTAGATAAGTAGAAGAGGTTGAGTTCAGGAACTTTTGGCTTATGGAATTGCAGGAATGGCAAAAATTGAGCGAAGAACAAAAAAATCGCTACTCACAGGAATTAGCAGCACATCTGCCACAGTCAGTAATTTTTAAAGGTTTGCGATTTTACCCTGATGGGGGCTCCGAACTCTCTATTGCCATTTTTGAGTATGGAGGAGCTTTATTTTCTCTGATGCCAGGAGGCGAAGTCCAAATTGGATGCGAAGCCGGCAACTTTCGCCCGACAGACGAGCAAATTGAATCATTTCAATATACTGCCGAGGTGTATGAGATCGATCGAGATATATACTCTTACGTCCAAAGCGTCACTACACCTCCTCGAAAGGTGACATTTTCGCCGATGCTTGTAGAAATTCAACCGACAAAAATCGGTCTTGAGGCAATTAGTTCGGAGTCACTTAAAATCCAGAATTTATTAAAAGAGTTTCCAGACAGGCAGAGGATGATATGTAACGAGAGATACGGATTCGATCGCGCTGAGGATGGTGCGGTTGCTGCTTGGGAAATTACGAGCAAAACGCCAGAAGACCTCGCGACTGAATTGGCGACTGAAGGACTCCGCTTGCTAACTTTCGACGAATGGGAGTATGCCTGCGGTGCCGGAAGTACCACTCTATTTCGCTGGGGAGACTTAAATCCTAGCGATTGCTACCCAACTGACAAGGCAGCCGACTGGAAACTCCACTTGCAGCCCAACCTTTTCGGACTCCACATCGCTCAAAATCCTTACGATGGCGAGGTAATTAGCGACAAACATACAGTCCGAGGCGGAGACGGCGGATGCTCCATTTGCGGTGGACTTGGCTCTTTTTTTGGTTGGTTGCCGCTAGCAACTGCCTACTGGGAACCCGATGCACTTGAGTGGTTGGATGAAGACATTAGCGGAAACCTCATGCGTCGCATAATTCCATTACCCTAACGCTGATTCTGGCTTTTTCTTCCTGATTCTTTCTTCGTATCCTACCTTTCGGGAACGGCTTCGCCGAACGCGTCTTCGCGGTTCAACCATACTATTTTTTCCGGTCTGAAAAAAGTAATTAAATAAGAAGCCGATCGCGCAACGGTACGGCTCATAGCTAAAAAGGCGCGAGCGCTCCTTTCCAGCAATCTTTGTGATAAAATTTGCACAAGTATTTAGCTTTAACGCATTTTTAAGCTATGGATCTCGCTGGTACTCTTGCAGAAATTATTAGTTTGAGCGTTAATGACAGAATTCGCTTAGTACAAGCGATATGGGACAGCATAAGCGCCGATCCCGAACATCTTGAATTAACTGAATCTCAAAGGATAGAGCTATCTCGCCGCCTGCTAGACCACGAAACAAACCCCAATGCGGTTATTTCTTGGCAAGAAGTAAAAGCTAGAACAATGGCGAGGTTGCAACAGTGAGCCTTTCTATTGTCCTGCGTCCGGCTGCACAGGAAGAGTTTGATGAGGCTGTTGATTGGTACGAGCAACAAAGTGCAGGACTTGGAGTAGAGTTTCTCAATCGTGTAGAAGAAGCACTCGATCGAATTAGCGCGACGCCAGAAGCTTACTCAATTGTTTTCCAAGAAATGAGGCGGATTGTCGTGCGAAAGTTTCCCTACGTGAACAAACCAGGCGTTCAACGGAGTACCGTTAGTACGCAGGCTTCGTATTTCCTTTTTTGCAAAGGCTTTTTATAGTGAGGTAGTTCCACCCCCACTTACTAATACAGTACCAGAGTATTTCCAGATTATCAATGGGTATACAGAAATAATTGTCGGTTTCCGTACCTACACCCGACGCTTCTTTCCATCACGCGGGCGTAATTTATTCGGGGTACTTCGCGCAGCGCTCAGATTAATCCCCTCTAAATATACGCCCGGGACTTCCCGGCTGGTAGTTAATTTACTACCGTGTTGAACCGGAACAAATTGTAGTTCTCGCGATATTTCACAGCAAGCGAGAACCGAAAACTTGGCAGTCACGAGTCTAAGAATTTTATGAATAGGAGATATATGGGACGATCGCCCCGTGCCTACAAAGACTCGCACCAAACACGTTCTGCCGTCCAGTGTCTGTCTGAAGATTCATAAATCCTCAACCCATCCAACCCGGCATTTTGGATCATCTCCTCAACTTCATCCAGCGTAAATGCTGCTTGCAACGAATCGCTGAATAACTGTTTCTGATGCGCGTTGCAATCTCCCGCATACAGATTGACTAAATTATCCCTGATTTCCGCTTTTTCCGGCCGCAGCAAATCCCGCAAAAAAATTGCTCCCTGCGGCTTCAACACCCGCTTGACTTCCTGCAAAAACGGCAGCGGATCGGGCAAATGGTGGATAATGCTGTTGGAAATCACCATGTTAAAATAACTGTCTGGATACGGCATGGCTTTAGCATCGATTAATTCGAGACTAATTTGCGATCGCACGCCCGCCTTTTCCACATTTTGGGCCCCGACTTTCAGCATATTTGCCGACAAATCAATGCAAGTCAATTTCCATGCTGGCCGCATTTGAGAAATTGCGATCGCAATTCTCGCCGTACCCGTCCCCGCATCCAAAACGTTTCCAAAAACCGGCCCCAACGCCGCAGCACTCTGAGCAAAAGCAGCATTAACCTCAGTAAAGTCCATCGAATCGTATTCGATCGCCTCTTCCAAGGAATCCATCACTTCCGGTTCCAAAACTCGCTGCATAAAATTTATCTCGTTCTCTGGCATTTCCATATAGGGATTCAGTTTCGCCTGCAAAAGCTCGACTAACTCCGGTTCCATATATTCGTAATTGTCCGGGATTTGCAGGCAAATAACTTTCTTGCCTTCGAGACTTTCGGGAAATTTGGTGCGAAGTCGATCGCCATGCTTCTTCTCCATCACAAATATCCAATCTGCCCAACCGACAAGACCCTCAGTTACTCTAATTCTTGCACCTTTTTCCGTTCCCGCCGATCGCACGCTGTAGCCGCTAACATTCTCGCATATCTTCTCAGCAGTCAAACTCCTCCATTTATTCTGGCTGCATACAAACAATATCTTGGTTTTATCCATCTAGACACAATTACAAAATTCTATTTTATCGTGGCACAGGCGTCCCGCCTGTGCTTCCAAAGCGGTTAAAAATTTCCTTCTAATTTTCCCCCGATCGCACCTTCAATATCACAAATACTATATTTTGTCAAATCTGGCAAAATCTGCGTTACAATTCTTAAACCAGAAAATGCGGATTTTGCATAAATAATTGTACTTATTACATTTGCGAATTCGTTAATTTTACGATTTTAAAAGCTTTCAGCGTCAAAAAGTAAAATTAGTCATAATGCCCCTGGATTGTGAAAATCGTACCACAAGCCTCAAAACAAGTAAATATGTAAAATAATTGAGAATGAAGTCAATAATTTTGGTCGTCTTTAGATTTTCTTAAGATTTCAGCCCTTAAAATAGATCGAACATTTAAAACTAAATCGACTTTTAGATTGTTTTTGCTTATGAAAGTAGCTGGAATTGCCCCGAAGACCGATCGACCCTCAAAAATAGATACAGATGCTCGATCGCACAATGGCATCCAACCAAACTCGATCGAACTCTGCTAGAATTAGTAAAACGAAGTCGTTATGAGTTTAATTAAATAGCTATGACCAACGAAACCGTAGAAAACCTAGTAATTATCGGCTCAGGCCCAGCAGGCTACACAGCAGCAATCTACGCCGGGAGAGCAAACCTGAAACCCGTAGTCTTTGAAGGCTACCAAATGGGAGGCGTCCCCGGCGGTCAACTGATGACCACCACAGAAGTCGAAAACTTCCCCGGCTTTCCCGAAGGCATCACCGGGCCGCAACTGATGGATCGGATGAAAGCTCAAGCAGCGCGCTGGGGTGCCGAATTATACACAGAAGATGTAATTTCGGTGGATTTGAGCCAGCGTCCGTTTACAGTGCGATCGGAAGACAGAGAAATCAAAACCCACACGATAGTAATCGCTACAGGCGCGACGGCGAAAAGGCTGGGGCTGCCTAGCGAACACGTATTTTGGAGTCACGGCATTTCGGCCTGTGCGATTTGCGACGGCGCTACCCCAATTTTTAAAGGAGTAGACTTAGCTGTCATCGGCGCGGGCGACACAGCAGCGGAAGAATCTATTTATTTGACAAAATACGGCTCTCACGTACATATGCTGGTGCGGCGCGATCAAATGCGCGCCAGCAAAGCCATGCAAGACCGAGTGCTGAGCAATCCCAAAATTACCGTGCACTGGAACACCGAAGCAGTGGATATTTTGGGCGAAGCCGGCGGCAAAATGGACGGGGTGAGAATTAGAAATATCCAGACCGACGCCCAGAGCGATTTGCTGGTGAAAGGATTGTTTTATGCGATCGGTCACACTCCCAACACTCAACTGTTCCAAGGTCAGTTAGAACTCGACGAAGTAGGCTATATCGTTACCAAACACGGTTCGGTAGAAACCAGCGTCGAGGGAGTTTACGCCGTCGGCGACGTGCAAGACCACGAGTTTCGCCAAGCAATCACCGCCGCCGGTAGCGGTTGTATGGGGGCGATGCTGGCAGAACGTTGGCTGTCAGTTAACGGTTTAACGCAGGAATTCCATCAAACCGAGGCATCCGAGCAACCCACAGCAGCGCCGGAAGCTCCAAAAGTACGCAAAACCAGCGAGAACTTTGATATCCAAGACACGCGCCACGAAGGAGGTTATGCTTTGCGGAAGTTGTTCCACGATAGCGATCGACTGATTGTAGTCAAATATGCCTCTCCGAGTTGCGGGCCTTGCCACAGCCTCAAGCCGATTTTGAGCAAAGTAGTAGATGAGTTTGAGGGCAAAATCCACTACGTGGAAATTGACATCGAAGAAGATCCAGAAATTGCTGAAAATGCTGGCGTGATTGGTACGCCGACGATTCAGTATTTCAAAGACAAAGATTTGGTGGCTGAGCTCAAAGGAGTTAAGCCGAAAAGCCAGTACCGCGAGTTAATTGCCAGCAATTTGTAGAATTCGATCGATTTTAGATTGGAGGTGTGCCAAGAGAGATTTTTCCTAAACTCAACTTGCGTCCCACCTGCCAAAAACCCGGTTTCTCCCCTGCGCGCCAGTCCCGTACAGGGGAGAAACCGGGTCTTTTTTAGCCGCATCTCCCGAAAAAACCCGGTTTGTCGCGAGTGTTTGGCGAATGAGAAAGAGGATTTTTGACCAGGAATTTCAAAGGTGGTACCCGCCACGTGGTTTATCCGTGGAATCAATCCAAAATCGAAAATCGAAAATCCTCAAGAAAGAGCATTTATCTCGCGCAAGTCAATCGAAAATCTAAAATCTAAAATCGAAAATCGATTGACTGTTCCGGGTTTTTGCGCCTGAGTGCTACTAAAATCGAAAAGTCTTATATAGGTCGATCGTCATTATGGCTCAAAGCCGCCTCCGACTCCCGCGATTTCTCAACAGTGCCTCACCGTCAAGCCTGTCAATGAAAATGATGTGGGCAGGTTTGACAATAACTGCCGTGTTTATATTGGTAGCCACCTTGTCTCCAGCTATGCAAGCTTGGGGATGGCTGCAAAATCCTACCGAGGCTTTGATTAACCCCATCCACGAACCGCCGTCGGCAAATTATTGGTTTGGTACTAGCCGCAGCGGCTACGATGTGTTTTCCCGCACGCTGTTTGCTTCTCGCGCGGCTTGGCAAGTAGTGATTTTAGCCACATCTTTGAGTTTGTTTATCGGTGTGCCGCTGGGTTTGGTTAGCGGTTATTTGGGCGGTAAGCTCGATCGAGTGTTGTTATTTTTAATGGATACAATTTATACTTTGCCGGGGCTGCTACTTTCTTTGACGCTAGCGTTTGTAGTGGGAAAAGGAGTTTTGAATGCTGCGATCGCCCTGAGCATTTCCTACATCCCTCAATACTACCGCGTCGTCAGGAATCATACCGTCAGCGTCAAAACCGAATTATTTGTCGAAGCCGCGCGAGCAATGGGTGCTGACACTTGGACAGTGCTTTCGCGCTACCTGTTTCTGAATGTGATTCAGAGCGTACCGGTGCTATTTGCGCTCAACGCTGCCGATGCAATTTTAACATTAGGAGGTTTGGGATTTCTCGGATTAGGACTTCCCGAAGCAACTCCTGAATGGGGACACGACTTGCGTTTAGCTTTAGATGCGCTACCTACTGGCATTTGGTGGACAGCTTTGTTTCCCGGTTTAGCAATGACTTTAATGGTAGTGGGACTGTCTTTGGTGGGGGAAGGATTAAACGAATTTGTTAACCCTCGCCTGCGGAATCAGCAGTAATCTGTCTCGCGGTTAAATTAAGTTCGCAGTCAGGACTTTAGTGCTTATTCACCAATATAAAAAAAGTGAAGTCCTGACTACCAACACGCGCTATAAAGAAATGGTAATATTGACCCGATTAATTACTCAATCTTTCTCTCAAGAAGTTTAATTCTTTCTAGTAAACCTTCGTTGGGTTGTCAATATAGACACGGATCGGAAATTTTTCTTGATAGCTTCATCCCCTAACGGTCAAGCCACATAATTTAAACCCGACTAGAGGATAAAGCGCGGCTCTGTGCTTTCTGATGACACGCTGTAAAGAATAACAAAATTTTGAGCATCGCACCAGCGTCCTACCCCTCCACATCTTTAAGCGCATCCTGCGGTTTAGGCCTTCTATAAGCATAGCAAGCACATCGCTAACTGGGTAAATTTTTCTTCCCTGGCGGAGTTATTATCTGCAGGTAGTTGCAGCAACGTCCGCTGGGGATTTTTTTGCGTCTGCTTGAAATTATCAAGACAATTCGGGAATGCTACCTAAAATTAATTAAAGGGCTTTATGGAATCTTTACGCTGTCACGATATATTTAAAGGAATCGTGAAGTTATACTTCCGGGAGATGTCTAATTGTATGGTTTGTGAAACCGTGCGATCGCGTAAGTGCGAACCGAAAGCCAAAAAATTTAGAGAAGTCCGCAGCCGAGAGTTGCGCGGCGGGTTAACTCTCAGTATAATTTATCCTGGTGGTTTTTGCCACTGACGCGACAAACTCGTGTCGAACTGCTTAAATAAGAATGTGACGTTAAGAACTTAATGTGATTTAACGTCAAAATTAAAGCCAATTTCTGAGATTTGAGCTAACTTAACAATTAAAGCCCCTGTTGCACTACTCAACCCGCAACGCTTCATTTGGGGTCAGAGTCGGTCTCTAATCCAGAGTGGCCGGCTTAAAACTAAAGCTACGAGCTTTATTCCATCGCAGATTGCGTATGATTCAATTCAGGGAAACAGGGTAATGATGGGTGTATCTACACGGATTGTATTGGTTCCAATTTGGGCAACTCAAAAATTGTCTGCTAACTGTCTGGCCAACTACGCCGCAGCCGTTCACCCAGATATACGCAGAAAACAGCGCCGTTCGATCGTGCCAAAGTTTTTGCGGGCCGTTCTCAGGATTTAGCAGAGCCGGACATGAGTTAGTATTGTCAAGCTAAGCTGACAGAGTTTTCCTAGTTCTTGACCAACAATGGAAAACAACTTCCATTTTTTGTGAGAAAGGCTACAATCGGAAAGGTCTTGGCAAGATCCGATTCTCCCCGTTTGGTGCTTCAACCCTCTGCTGTTGCATTTGAGGCAGCAGACGAACATCCAAGGTGGCGAAAATTTGCCGTGCAAGTGTCATGTCTGACAACCAGAGTGAAAGCAAGGCGAATCAAAAGTTCGACACCTCGAATACAAAAGTTAGAGGGTTCCGTGCCGAAAACTTGTACGGGTAAAAGCTCGAAGTACCGAGTAAAAAAGCCAGTATTTTTGGAAGTGCGATCGATCGCACTTCATGGTTTGCTTCTGGGCGCCAGGTATCGCAGATGATGTGATAACTCGCTCCGAAAGAAAAAGCCTCAAGCTCAATTCAAGGTCGCGATGTTAAAATCTGCGATCGATTGAATGCCCTGGCTGCTTCAAACCAGAACTCGAACTGTGACTCATAAAACAGGTGCAGTTTCGGTAACAGATTCAGGTAGCCGACCGAAAATCCCACTATTTTTTCCTGCGGGAATGTCAATACTGGCTAACTTGTCTAAACTACAAACAGACACTATTCCACTGTTATTTATTCTTTAATTCAGGAGCATGAGGAAGACGGCATGATCCAGGCTAACACCGTACTCGCAACCACAATTACACCGGAAATGGAAACACTCGAGTTGCTTCGGGGCGCCGAAAGCGTTCTACCTGAGAGCGAGTTGGAACTCTTTATCGACGAAGAAGACGATCGAGAAGAATTCTTAGACTCTCAATCTGAGGACGACACTAAATCTGGCAAAGGCGCCAAAGCCCGCCGTCGGGCACAGGCAAAGAAAAAGCATTATACTGAAGACTCTATTCGTCTTTACCTGCAAGAAATCGGTCGGATTCGACTGCTGCGAGCTGACGAAGAGATTGAACTAGCGCGCAAGATTGCAGATTTGCTGGAATTAGAGCGAGTTCGAGAACAACTGCTCGAAGAGTATAACCGCGAACCCAAAGACAGCGAATGGGCTAATGCTGTAGATATGGCACTTCCTGCATTCCGTCACCGACTCCACGTCGGCCGTCGGGCCAAGGAGAAAATGGTGCAATCAAACCTGCGTTTGGTGGTGTCGATCGCCAAAAAATACATGAATCGCGGTTTGTCTTTCCAAGATTTGATTCAGGAAGGCTCTTTGGGTCTGATCCGGGCCGCTGAAAAATTCGATCACGAAAAAGGCTACAAGTTTTCTACCTACGCAACTTGGTGGATACGTCAGGCCATCACCCGAGCAATTGCCGACCAATCCCGCACTATCCGCCTGCCGGTTCACCTTTACGAAACCATTTCGCGGATCAAGAAAACTACCAAACTCCTGTCTCAGGAAATGGGCCGCAAGCCTACGGAAGAAGAAATCGCCACTAAGATGGAGATGACGATCGAGAAGTTGCGGTTCATTGCTAAGTCCGCACAGTTGCCCATCTCTCTAGAAACTCCGATCGGCAAAGAGGAAGACTCGCGTCTGGGAGACTTTATTGAATCTGACGGGGAAACGCCAGAAGATCAAGTCTCGAAAAACTTGCTCAGGGAAGATTTGGAAAGCGTTTTGGATACTCTCAGCCCCCGCGAACGGGATGTACTGCGACTGCGTTACGGCTTAGATGACGGACGGATGAAGACCTTGGAGGAAATTGGTCAAATCTTTAACGTCACCCGCGAGCGGATTCGCCAAATCGAGGCTAAAGCCCTGCGGAAGTTGCGCCATCCCAACCGGAACAGCATCTTAAAAGAATATATCCGCTAGAGTAATTTGCTAGCATCACCCAAAAGAGTGATTCGCAGTCTTTTGGGTGGGAGACCCCCCGCCCCGGTTTGAGCTATAGATGTTAAATCTTAAGCTCATAACTGGCCGGAGCAAGTGGCTATTTGCTGCCCACATCGCGCTGCCAAAATTTAGGGAGTCCGTTACGGAACTCCCAAGCTTTGCAGTGTCAAAAAAGCCCTAACTAGAAAATTACATCACGCCCCAAAAGTGAAGCAGGCCTTGACCGGAAACCAATTCGATGATGACAGCTGCAGAGAAACCAATCATCGCCAAACGACCGTTCCAATTTTCGGCTCCTTCGCTGAAGCCCCAGTTCCAAGCGTTGCGTTTTTGTTCTTGCATAGTGCGAACTCCTTTCGTTAACTTGTGTAAGGCTTATGTAAATAAATATAACATTCCTTGAAAAAAATGCAAGCTTGTGATTAGTGATATCGGTCACAACGGTCGATCGACCTTGATGATTTTGCCTAACGAGGAAAAATAGCCAACTCGGTATCAGGGTCGAACAAGTGAATCTTGTCATGGGCGATGGCCAACCAAAGCTCCTCGCCAACTCGGATCGATCGCTCCGGAGGAACCCGCACTTGCATCCGCACGGCCGGAGCATCCGTCAAACAAACCCCCAAATAAGTTTCGTGTCCCAAAGCCTCTACAATTTCCACTTGTACCGAAATATTTTTGGTAGCCGGAGGGTTAATGCTCAGATGTTCAGGCCGAATGCCCAAAATTAGCCCTCGCCCGTCATATTGTTGTAGACTTTTTGCCCAAATATCGGGTAAAGTAAAGCGAAATTGCGGGTGAGAAATCAACAAGGGGGCACTAAATTCCACCAACAAGAAATTCATCGGCGGAGAACCAATAAACTCAGCAACAAACAAATTAGCCGGCTTGTTGTAAAGCTCTAGAGGTTGAGCTACTTGCTGAATCTGGCCGACATTCATAATAGCAATCCGATCGCCCATAGTCATCGCCTCAGTTTGGTCGTGAGTTACATAAATAGTTGTAGTTCCCAACTGTCGCTGCAACTGCACAATTTGCGATCTCGTTTGGGCCCTCAATTTCGCATCCAGATTCGATAACGGTTCGTCCATCAAAAAAACTTCAGGATTTCTAGCCATCGCCCTACCCAAAGCTACCCGCTGCTTTTGCCCTCCCGAAAGTTGTTTCGGCAAGCGATTTAAAAGAGATTCTATTTGCAATAATTCAGCTACCTCTCGCACTCGTTTTCCTACAGCCTTTTCCCGTTCCGACAAATAGCGCAAACCCGGAGGCCACTTGCGAGTCGCTCCTCCTAAAAAGTCCTCCCATAAAGTATATATTCGCTCGTTGTTTAAAGTATTAGAAGCTAAATAATTAACAACCTCTTTTACCTGATTTCTAATTCTTTCTGCCTTATCCCTGCCTCTTTTTTCTTGGTCTTTCTCTTCTCCAAAATCCCCGCTAACTTCTAGCTGCTCCCTTCTAGCTTTTCCCTTTTCCCTTGTCTCTTTTACCTTCTTCTTTCTATCCGTTACATCCGTTACATAATCCGTTGCCGAACTTCCTTCTTCCTTCTCCCTTTCCGAGCGGCGCAATCCAAAGGCGAGATTATCGTAAACTGTTAAGTGAGGATAGAGAGCATAATTTTGAAATACCATAGCGATATCTCGGTCTTTAGGAGGCAAATCGTTAAGGAGCCGATCGCCAACCCAAATATTGCCGGCAGTCAAAACTTCCAAACCGGCGATCGATCGCAGCAAAGTGCTTTTTCCGCAGCCAGAAGGCCCCACCAGCACCATGAATTCCCCGTCTTCGACCGTTAGGTTAATGCGCCGCAAAACGCTGTTAGACGAAGGGCGATCGGCTATAGGCGAGACATTTTCTGCGACGGTGTTTGCTTCTTTTTCCTGTTCTCCTTGGCGGAGCGGAAAACTTTTGTAGATATTTTCTAATACAACTTGCGCCATTAAACAATTTTAGATTTTAGATTTTAGATTTTAGATTGGGGAATTGGGCATTGGGCATGGGGCATTGGGCATGGGTAATTGAGATATTCAAGGAAGGAGGAAGTTGGGGAACGAGCAGTGTACAGGATTTAAATGATTTAACGGATGGATGTTGAAGTCAGAAGTCAGAGGTCACAAATCAGATTAATGCTGCTACACAAATACTAGACAAGTCTAGACATTTGCTTCTTACTTCATCGGGAGCATGGGAGCGGTTATCCCTCAGTAAGCTTTCACGGTTTAGCCAACCGCGATAACATAATTGCTGCGTTTAAATCTCTGTCCATCGAATGACCACAACT
>NZ_JAUBPT010000122.1:0-7072 GCF_036700905.1 Microcoleus sp. S13_C3
TCAGTAGTCAGTAGTCAGTAGTCAGTAGTCAGTAGTCAGTAGTCAGTAGTCAGTAGTCAGTAGTCAGTAGTCAGTAGGAAGAATTACGAATCCCCGATACTTCGGCTACGCGAGCGTACAACTGTCCCAATGCCCAATGCCCAATGCCCCATGCCCAATTACTAATTAGCTTATGTCTTTCCAACGTCCCGATGGCAGACAACCAAATCAAATTCGTCCGATTAGTTTCGATCGACAGTTTACTAAATTTGCTAGCGGTTCCGTGCTCGCAAAAAGTGGCGATACTCAGGTACTTTGCAGCGTGACAATCAAGCCGGGAGTGCCTAGATTTTTGGAGAATACCGGACAAGGTTGGCTAACAGCGGAATACCGAATGTTGCCGGGATCTACACCGCAGCGACAAGAGCGGGAATTTATGAAATTATCGGGACGGACTCAAGAGATTCAGCGGTTGATTGGGCGCAGTTTGCGATCGTGCTTGGATATGCAATTATTGGGGGAACGCACCATACTTGTGGATGCGGATGTTTTGCAAGCGGACGCTGGGACTCGCACGACTTCAATTACGGGCGGGTTTGTGGCTGTGGCTGACGCTTTGAATAAGTTGGTGCAAAAAGGTGATTTGGTGCGATCGCCCTTGATTCGCCAAGTGGCGGCCGTGTCTGTGGGGCTTTTGGAAGGCGAGCCGTTTTTAGATTTGAATTATCTTGAAGATGTGGCGGCTGAAATTGATTGTAATGTGGTAATGAATGGAGATTTGAATATTATTGAAATTCAGGGAACTGCGGAAGAAGGAAGTTTCAGCCGCAGTCAGTTAAATCAAATTTTGGATATGGCAGAAATAGGGATTCAGGAATTGTTGGAGGCTCAGCGGCAGGCTTTGGTTTAGATAATTCGGCGGTTGAAACCGCGTCTACACAAACGAAGTCCGCCTTCGCGGACTAAGAGGGTATTTATATATCCAAAACTAAACTTCGTCGTTCTTACCTATTGCCTTTCGCACTTTCTCCACTTGCTTCGGTGCTTCCATTTCATTGAAGAGTCGAATCGCCTCTTGAAACGCAGTCTGACTCTTCTCGGCATCACCCATCTTTTGGTAAGTTAAGGCAAGTTGATAGTAAGCTTCAGCTAGGTCACATTTCGCGCCGATTTTATAGAGAATTTCGGTTGCTTCTGAATGATGAGAACGCGCTGTTTCATATTCTCCCTGTATGCGATAGAGTTCTGCTAAACCACTTAAAGCTTTCCCCTTAAGCTGAAGGTAGTAGCTGTCTTCAGCGAACTTGATAGCCCTTTGAAACATTTCAAATGCTTTGGGTATTTCCCCTAAGTTTTTATAGGTTAACCCTAAAAATACTAATGCACACCCGTGACTCCAAGGCTGCCACTCAGTTATTGAAATTTCACGATAAGCTTTTTCAGCTAAATTAAGTGCTTCTTGACTTAAACCCAAGCATGAATTACAAAAAGCTAAAAAATAACACGCATCTAGTGAAACAAAATAATGCTCGGAATAGTGAGTTGCTAAGTAACACTCTTCAAAATTTATTTTTGCTGCGTCTATCTCCCAAAGGGATATATACCCATATCCAACGTTTACAAAAGAAACTAAATATAAACCTTTTAATAAGCTTTCTACGTCTTCTTCTTTTTTATATATATCTTTTGAAAAAAGAGCTGCGATTGTCTGGGACTTTTTATGATAATCTATACCCCGATTTGGTTTGCTTTTCGAGTGTATTTCCCCTAGCCATAGATAAAGTTGAATTAGTAAATAAGCATTATTAATTCCTACAAATATTTTATCAATTATTTGGCTGATATCTGAAATAGTCTGTTGCAATAAACCAAGCCGATCTAAACTCCCAGCAAGTGACTCACCTTTATCTCGTTTTGTCCATCTGTTTGGTCTCCAAATTACGAAAACTCCACCTGCCCAATCAAATTCTTTAATTTCAATATAGTGATAATAAGATTCTAACGCTTTTCTAGCATCTGCTACAGTCTCCACAGTATTAACACTATCCGTCCAAAAGTTTGCTGCTTTGCGATTCGCCTCTTCCCAATTTTCACTTGCTCTCAAACGTGCGATTGCCTCTTCCCGAATCATCGGATGCAGCCAATATTCTCGTTTACAACACTCTACCAAAGATCGATTTCGCAGCGATTCAATCACCCGCAGCTTCTGCCCTTCTGGCACATCCCACAACAAACACAATAATCCCTCAGTCGGGACAGTCGGCACATCCTGATAGCGATAGCATCCCAAACGGCAGAGGAGTTGATAAGCTTCTGAGCTAAGTTCTTGCAGGCGATCAAACTGACTGGTTACTAAGTTTTTTAAGTCAGTCTTAACCAACGGATCGCCACTATTCTCGCGCCAATAACCTACCATATCTCCATCAAAATCTGCTTGAATTGCACCGCAGAGGATACCCATTGCTTTCGCATTTCCTCCATAGGCTTTGTGCATCGGGTTCAGTGTGGGAATATCTATATTAATATGGCGACTCATAAAAAATTGCTGCCACGCTTGCTCATCCAATCCGGGCAATAAATAGTGAGCAACATTTACATCAGGTTCGCACAGGCGATCGCGGCTGGTTATCAGCGTCACAGACAGCACATTTGCATCAGCCAAAACTCGCAACAATTCAACATAGCGGCAATGGGGTTCAATAAATCTGCCTTGTCCATCTAGTGCGGGTTCTAAGTTATCAATGAGCACACCTATTTTGCGAGTTTGAAGTTGCCGCTTTAGCCGCCGCAACATCTCCCAAAACTCTCGCCCTGGTTCTTCCTCGAAGTCTTGTTTCAGCCATCCTTCAATTACACTTTCTACAAGTTGGATGTTCTCTTTTTCCTTGGCCATCGGGAGGTGTAGCACTAACTCAAAACCCTGAGAGATGAGATATTCCTCGGCCAAAGTCGTTTTGCCGACACCGCCCGCAGCTTGGATAACGATGATTTTTGCGCCTTGGTTGATATGGGTGTTGAGGGAGGCGATCGCCTTTTCGCGTCCCACAAAATTGTGGTTTGGTATTGAGGGATGTGCGATCGACCCTGTAAGTTCTTGAGAGGGTTTAACTTTTGCAGATTGGGAGCTTGTTTTAGAGACAGTACGGTAATACCTCTCTACTACTGCCTGAAGGTTTCTTTGATTCACCTTCTCTCCACATAAGTTTAGCAGCCGTTGCCACAAGTCATAAGCAGTATTCTTCACCGTCTCGCCTGGATAGCCACTTTTCTCTCCGATCTGAGGATAAGTCATCCCCTCTTTCCCTTTCCAAGCCTCTTGAAAAATAGTGCTTTCAAGGGTATTCAGATTTTTCAGCTTCTTGGCGACAAGTTGCGAGTTAATAAAGTCTAATGCTTGTTCTGCGTCCATATTGCTGTTGGAGGTAGTGCCTGCTTTCTCTACTTTAACCGGCTTTAACCGACTCAGCTATTTTTTCAAATGCCGACTTCACTAAACTTTTACCCACTGACAAGCTTTTAATCAGTCGATAGAGTGTACTTATGGATTGAGTAAGTCCAAGTTTTTTTAAGCATTTTGTGGAGGACTCTAATATGGCAGTTATTTCTGGCGATCCTTGGTATCAGTTTTGGACTAAAGATGATCGGCTTTACGGGACTACCCAAAGTGATTTGATGCGTGGTTATGAGGGCAATGACACCTTAACTGGTGATTTTGGAAACGACAATTTATATGGTGGAAATGGGAATGATTCATTGCTTGGAGGATTTGATAATGACTTTCTTTATGGAGAAAGTGGTAATGATATTTTGCGTGGTCAGCAAGGGTCAGATTACCTAAATGGTGGATCGGGTAACGATGTATTAGATGGTTTTTGGTACAATAAAGGAGGCAATGGAGAAAAGGACACATTACGGGGTGGTGAAGGCTCTGATACTTTTATAATCGGGGATTGGTACGCTAAGGGCTACGAAGGTATGCGGGACTGGGCTGTCATTGAAGATTTTTCAAAATCGCAGGGTGATAAGATCAAAGTCCAAGGAAGCCTCAGTCAATATCAATTGCGCCCTGGTAATCAGTATAATGGCTATTCCATCAATGATACAGCCATTGTTTTAAGTAGCAATCCCAGTGAAGTTTTTGCTGTTGCATTGGGGGTATCGTCATCTAATGGCAGTATTCAACTCTCAACCAGAGATTTCATAGCCACATAAAACTGGAACTTTCAGCCGGAAAAACTTGTTTGCGAAAGTGCGATCGCTCTTGACGGATGAAAAGAGCGATCGAATTGGTTTTGTGGCTTCTGACTCTCGAGCGATCGCTTCTTTATCCCACGCTCTTAAAAAGGGCGATCGCCCTTTCATCCATCCCCGTCCATCGTGGAACGGGCGTCCCGCCTGTGCGACCCCAAGCTTTTAAGCTATAATAGTTGCGTAACGTCGAGGTAAATAAGTAATTGGACAGAATTAATTACACACTGATTTTTTGCTGATTCTTTACTAGACAAGGCTTGTAGCCCAAATTTTTGTGTAATTAATTGTGTCCTACTACTTAAAAAAGTAACATGGATCAAACTTCTACAGTTACAATTAGCAATACATCTTATCAAACCCTCGCAGAAATCTCTGCACTCTCAGGAAAACCAATCGAAACAGTTCTCGAACAAGCAATAGAACAATACCGAAGACAACAGTTTTTAGCAGCAGCCAACCAAGCTTATCTTACCTTACGCGATCGCCCAGAAGCTTGGCAAGAAGAACTTGAAGAACGGGAAGCTTGGGATATCACTTTAGAGGATGATTTAGAATCACATCCGCAAAACCATCACGGGGTGATATATGGCTGATTGACTTGAACCCAACACGAGGAAGAGAGCAAGCTGGCAAGCGTCCCTGTCTAGTGACATCTGTAGATTTATTCAATCAGGGTGCTTCGGGATTAGTTGTCGTACTACCAGTCACATCGAAAGATAAAGGAATTCCCTGGCACGTCGAAGTTAACCCCCCAGAAGGAGGACTTAGACAGCGAAGTTTCATTAAATGTGAAGATGTGCGATGGATCAGTATAGAAAGATTTTTTGAACTGTGGGGTACAGTTTCTCCCACAACATTAATGATGGTAGAAGAAAGACTGCGTATTCTTTTGAATTTATAGCTAAAAAATATTTTTTTAGCTTTCAGACAGATAAATATCCCTTTCATTCCCCAGACTGAATTTGACTCCTCACCCACTGCCTAAACCCTCGACTCATCGACGTTTCACCACATTTTCTTGCATTTCCAAAAATCCCATAATCTCAGAGGGCGACAAAAAAGAAAAGTGAGGAGAAACCTCACGTTCTACATCTTCCAATACAGTTCAGATAAGACACTCAGGGAGAGAAAACCCTGTGAAAAACAGATACGGCGATTTCTTAGCTATGCGCTCTCTTCGGACAAAAAAACATTAACTGAACCGTATTGATTGATATCGAACTAATAACTAAGCTGTTCTGCATCTAAATTGTATTTTTGTGCGGGCGAGACGCCCAACCCCTACTCCCCACAAGAACTTTATCAAATTTTAGTTCACAGTTTAAATGTGCAAAAGCTTAATCACTAATCACTAATCACTACTCACCAAGGACTCCCAATCATCACAAAAGCCGACCAATAATAAGGATGCGACAACTTTAAATCCGCAAACCCTTGCAGCGAAGTCGGCAACTCCACGCCCTCACCCCGACTCAAACCCCGCAATCGGCCACCCTCCAAACGCACATCCCCCCGCAACATCGCAATTTGCGCTTGTCGCAGCGCCGCCCCCTTAATTCGCGCCGTCTTCAACTGCTGGTAAAACTCACTCATCAATCCCAAAGTACCTTCATCACTCACGTACCACAAACTCCCCAAAGCCGTTTGCACCCCCGCTTGCAGCGCCAAACCCCCAAAACCCAACTCCGCCTGTGCATCTCCCACCGCAGTCCGACAAGCACTTAAAACTAATAAATTCACCTGCGGATCATTCAATCTCAAATCCCGCAATTGATCCAGTCGCAGCCGACTATTCCACAACTGAATAAAAGAATTATTCGGTACTCCAGGTCGAAATTCGCCGTGAGTAGCTAAGTGAATAATCCCAAAAGGCCGGCTTTGATGCTGTCGCTTCAAATTCTCCAAAGTGAAACCCTCATTCAGAAAACTGACTCCGGGCCACTCTCTGGAAATAGCGGCTATTTCTGCAGGAACTGCAGGCAAAGGATTCAACTCGGAAAATTCCGAGGCACCCATTGCTAAAACTTGAGAATTTCTGAGATCTACGTAGCGAGTATCTGTTAAATTAATGCTGGGCATCAGGCTGAGATTGTACTTTTCCACCAAAAATTGCTGTCCGTCGTGCAAAGCAGCAAAGGGCATACCTCTCAAACCTCGATCGACAACAAAGGAAATAGTATCGGTTTCGCACTTTTTCAAACTGTCCTCTAAAGGCGCAATCATCCACTTATAAAGCTGTTGCGAAGATGGTAGATAACTCGTAGTAGCCCTGACTCCCGGTTTGGTAATCTCATCCCTGAACTGAGTTACAACTTTCAGAAGTTCTTGCCGGTTCGCTGACGGCACACTTTTGTGAACCACTTCACCGCAAGAAGTGATCAGCATTAAATTTAATTCTTCGGGCTGCGAGAACAGATAAATTAAGCTGGGTTTCGTGCCGGTTTGTGCGCCCACCGATGCTAACTTTTTTTGAATTTCCTCTGGGGATACCAACTCGTTGCTAATGTTGATGCCTAAATATTCCCCGAATTCTTGGCTGAAAGATTTGTCCAGCAGAGACAAAGCTGCCGATATTTGGCCTGCCTCCAAATTCCTGCCGATGTCGCCGCGAAATGCTGACTGAATAACTGAATCTCTGATATTTGAATTGATGAAATTTCTCAGTCCTCTGGGAAATTGCATTCTTTCGGGCGGCATCCTGTCTCCGGGTTTTCCTATATCTCGCGATATTCTGTTTTGGTTCTGCCGCTGTTCGCGACTAAAGGGTTGGTTTGGCTCGAAAAAAAACGCTCGCCCTCTATCAAATCGCGATCTATCCCTTGGTAATATTGGCGGCGAATTG
>NZ_JAUBPT010000122.1:7172-7980 GCF_036700905.1 Microcoleus sp. S13_C3
GGATTATTGGGATTATTGGGATTATTGGGATTATTGGGATTATTGGGATTATTGGGATTATTGGGATTATTGGGATTATTGGGATTGTTGGGATTATTGGGATTGTTGGGATTATTGGGATTATTGGGATTGTTGGGATTATTGGGATTATTGGGATTATTGGGATTGTTGGGATTATTGGGATTATTGGGATTATTGGGATTGTCGGGATTATCGGGATTGTCGGGATTGTCGGGATTGTCGGGATTGTCGGGATTGTCGGGATTAGTTGGTTGGTTGGTAGTGACGATCGCACTATTACCTTGAGTGTAAGAATTTATGAAAGATTGGCCCTGAGTAATCGTACCCACAGGATTACTGGCGATCGCCCCAGCAGTACCGTTAGTCGTCGCATCTCCCACCGCAAAAGGTATCGGCGGATTGACATCGCCGCCGCCGTGGCGGATCGTAACTGTACCGGGTTGAGTGTCGCCAAGAGTCGAGACGCTAACAGGAGTAGCGTTTTGGTCAAAAGTACCCCTCACTCGAACTAAACCCGGAGTTGCGATCTCAACATTACCGCCCGGAGCATTTATGGATGCAACGCTGATATCATTTTGAGCGTTAAGATTTACTCTAGAAGTGCGATCGACACTAACAACAGGATTAACATTTATTCGCCCAATTGCGATTTCGTTCCCCGCTAAAATTCCGACACTTTCGGCAGCACTTATATTGCCAGTGTTGACAGTTCCCCTGCTGCTAGTTACATCAACTGCAACTCCCCGCAAATCCCTTGAATTTACATCGAGCGGCGCTGTCAAATTGA
>NZ_JAUBPT010000122.1:8080-23174 GCF_036700905.1 Microcoleus sp. S13_C3
CATTTCCTGTTGTGGCGTCCGTATTGCCAATAATATTAATACTTCCCGAATTGCTAGTTACATTAACTCCAACTCCCTGCAAATCTCCTGAATTTACATTGCCAGAACCTGTCAAATTGACATTTCCTGTTGTGGCGTCCGTATTGCCAATAATATTAATACTTCCCGAATTGCTAGTTACATTAACTCCAACTCCCCGCAAATCTCCTGAATTTACATTGCCAGAACCTGTCAAATTGACGGTATTTTCTGTTGCTGTGGCACTTCCAATCTCAATACTTCCCGAATTGCTATTTACATTAACTCTTGTTCCCAGCAAATTCCCTGAACTTACATTGCCAGAAGCTATGACATTAATATTCCCAAGTGATGTAGTATTGCCGATCGCAATTGTTCCCCCATCGCTATTGACTGCAACTACTCCCCCTTGCAAACTCCCTGCCTGTAAGTCGCTGGATGCTCTCAAAGCAATAGTGCCCGTGCCAGCGTCGATCGAGACAACATTAATATTAGTTTGGGCATCCAGATTTACTGTGGGAATCCGATTAACTGGATTTGTGGTGGCAGGATTAACAGTTATTGCCCCTGTGTTGATTAGCTGTTGGGCTAAAATTCTGACATCTCCGGTAGTAGCGATCGCCCCCGTATTAACACTCCCATTGCTGCTGCTAGCATTGACAGTGGCAGCGTTGAGATTGCCTACCGTTAAGTCCCTAGAAGCTGTCAAACTGATATTTTCAGTTGCTGTAATATTGACTGGTGTAGTATTGGGGACTATAATATTCGGATCGCTCAAAACTCCCAAGGCCCCGGAGTTACTGGTAATATCAACATTAGATCCCTGCAAAGTCCCAAAATTCACATTGCCAAAAGCTCTGAGTTCGATCGCCCCGGAAGTCCCAGTATCGATCGACCCTGTTACTATATTGCCTCGAACAGTATTCAGACTAATACTGCCGTTGATATCAGCACGAGAAATGTCATTTGTCAATATAATATTGTCATTAGCTTGAATATTAATTGTCGAACTAGACGTTAATCTGCCCCCAACTACCACTGCCCCTTCCCTGCTTTCGAGATTAATTTGACCGCCATTAACATCTCTAGTTGCGATAGTTCCCGGCGCTGACAAAATCACCGGCCCGCCGGCCGAAATATTTTCAACAGAAATCAAATTATTCGATAAAATAGACGCAGGAGTAAATATTGCATCGTCACCTAAAGGATTAGGTTGTTCATTATCACCCGGAGTATCCGTAGGAGAATTAGGAACATTAGGAGAATTTGCCAAATTTTGCACTCCCGCCCGCAGAATTAAAGCCGGACTGCTGGTTAAAATAGCAATATCTGGATCGCCACTCACATTTTCCCTACCCAATGCAATATCGGGGCCGGTAATTGTAATATCCTCGGCAACAATGCTCCCCCTCGCCTCGACTTTCAGCGAAACTCCGGTATAATCTCCAAAGAAAACATCTCCTTCCGAACTGATAATCGGGTCAAATAAACTCACGAAATTTCCCGGCATTCCCGACAAATTGCGAATCGAAAAATTGCCACCCGAAACAAAGTGAGAATCCCCCGAAATAACGCCGTTGCTAACCAAACTCAAATTGCCGCCACTTTGGAATTGCGGGGGAAGAGATAAGCCGCCGATCGCATTTTGAGTGAGAATATCAATAGTGCGATCGGCCTGAATGTATAAATTCCCCCCAGCCTGCGCCAAAAAAGGATTCTGGGCGCTGTCCCTGACCCGCACCGCATCCCCACCCAGCAAACTCAAATCCCCCGTAGTTTGCAGCCTAGCGCCCGCTAACGTGAGATTTTCCGCAGCCCATAAATTCGCACCTTCCGCATTCAACTGCGGCAGCCCAGACACATTAGCAGCAATCGCCACATCCCCAGAATTCACCTGCAAACCAGAACCCACAAGCCGCACAGAACCGTCATCAGCAACCGCAACACCCGTCGCCTGATTTTGCCCAGTACCTGTCAGCAACTGCGGCAAAGAAACAGGATTCAAAGTCTGTTGAGAATTACCAAAATTTCCGCCCGTTGCTATTTCCAAACTCAACAAATGCCCCGGTTGACTAATGCGGAGAACATTATCTCCCCCAACAGCAGCAACAGTAATTTGCCCGCCCGCAGCCGACAACTGCCCGGTACTAACAACCGTACCGCCAAGCAAAGCCAAATTTTGCCCCGGAGTCACCGCTAAATTGCCAGCATTAACAATACTTCCCGGTACACCCGGACTAAAATAAAAAGCATTTGGCGTACCCACCAACGCGCTAAAATTATTTGTACCCGCAGCATTAAACCAATTTGAACCAAAACCGACACCAGTAGCAGTAGTTGCAGTGAAAGCCGCCGGCACATTCAAACTCGCGTTCGGGCCAAACACAATCCCCGCAGGATTAATTAGAAAAAGATTAGAATTGCCGCCCGTGACAGTAATTAAACCGTTAATTAGCGAAGCGTCCCCGCCAGCAATTCGAGCTAATATATTTTGAATAGCCGAATTAGTCAGAAAATTAGCAATTTGACCTTGATTCAAGCCGAACTGCCCAAAACTGTGAAAAAGATTCGCGCCGTCTCCCGACAAACTGCCGCCGTTGATATCATAACGGTTGCCGATCGGGGTGACAACAGTACCCGTACCGTCAGCAGCAGGCACTATGGGCTGTGCTTGCGCGAAAGTATTAAAAATTAACAAAGAAAACGGACAAATAAATAGTGCAACCTTTTTAATCTTTAAGTTGGCATTTTTCATAAAAAAATTCGGTAAGTGGGAAACGAGCGTGTATTTAGACTACTCGTGGGAAACGACGTGGCGGTTTCAACCGCCTTGAATCTTTTTTCATCGAAACCTCCGGGATACCGTGGGTTCCTTACTACCGCCTTGGGATTGATTGCTCGGTGTACTTTTGTAATGTACTTTCAATGGGACAATTTCCATCTCAAGTTCTCAACCCGCGAACGCATAGTGTTTTGCTCAAATGAGCCTCCCTTGCGGGGTAATGTGCGCTTCGACCTGGTTATAAAGGTTTGTTAGACCTGCAACACTGTTTTAGTGACTTTAAAACTGTTTAATTGCAGATGACAGAGCCCAAAACTAGCGTCGCATTTTCCGGTGTCGTACCTAAATAACGTCTCCTCATAAGAGGGGTCTGGTCAGAACAGCTTGCAATTTCTTACAAGCTCAGTGACTTCAGTCCTGAGTTCCTGACAGCAGCAAGTAAAACTATCTCCATTGCCTGAATTATCGCACTTGCAAACAACTTACCTCTAAATTACACATTAATTCGCTCATGACAACTCCCAAAATCAAAAGCCTCTACACAGACGGCGCTTGTTCCGGCAACCCAGGCCCAGGCGGCTGGGGTGCAGTAGTTTGTTTCGCCGACGGCAACTGTCACGAACTCGGAGGTGCAGACCCCCAAACCACTAACAACCGCATGGAAATGCAAGCTGCCGTCGCTGCGCTGGAATTTTTTGCCAATTCTGGTCAAACCGAACCCGTCACCGTTTACACCGACAGCGAATACGTTAAAAATGGCATCACCAAATGGATTCAAGGCTGGAAAAATAAAGGCTGGAAAACCTCAACGGGCAAAGATGTTGTCAACCAAGACCTCTGGCACCTGCTAGACAAGCTGAATTCCCGGCAAATCAAGTGGGAACACGTCCGCGGCCACTCCGGCGACTTCTACAACGACAGATGCGATGAAATCGCCCGCAGCTTCTCGCACAATCTCACTCCCCAACTGCAACAGCAGAAACCAACGGGAGACGAGGCCGGGGCGGGCACGGGGGCATCGCCCCTACGCTTTGACAACACAATTGTTTCGGAAGAAACGGACGCAACTGGTAACAAAACGATAGAATCCTATGTCATAACTTCTGACCTTCCGATCTCCAACTCTACCATGATGGATTCAACTGCCGATACCCTGGAGAACTTGCCCCGCGAGGTGAGGGTTCAGGACCTCCGCAATCTGATCGAAACCTTGCACATCGCCGACGAGGTTGCGACGAAAGGCTACTTGATTACCAGTTCTGAACTGGCTGATTTGATGGATGTAAATGCCAGCGCTGTCACCAGTCGTGGAGACAACTGGGTTTGGCGAAATTGGGTAGTGTCGCGGGTGCGGCGCGAAGGCAACCAAATTCTCTGGCAATTAGAGAGAATCGACCACGTTAGTACAACTGATTAGTGGTTAGTCATGAGTTATTGGTTGATTAATGACTGATGACTAATGACTGTCTCAAAGCAAGATTTGGCAAAATTCCGTAGGGACACAACATTAGTTGTGTCCTTTTAGTCATCAGTTGAGTAAACAGATTAGTTAACCTCAGTCCCAGTTAAAAGAAAGAATCCAACTGTAAACTCGCGATCAAAACCCTCCTAAAATGGCATTGCACAATTTGAGGATGATTCTTGTGGGGTACGCGTCCCGCCTGCTTTGAAAATAAAGCGGACGGGCGGGACGCCCATCCCACAAAACAATCAAAATCATCCCGCAATTATGCAACGCCCATAAAATCAGTGATTTTGCATCGAAAATCGAAAATAGCATGAGTATCAGCTTGCGAACAGTCACTGCTACCAGATATGTCACTGTTTGGTCGCCTTAACTATTATGGCAGTTTTCTAATTGAAAACTTACGCAATTGACACATATATGGTAGGGTGCGTCAGGGTCAAACCTTAATTGTTTCTTACACAGCGTAAGTCAGACGCACCTTACAAGTCGATCGCCCCTGTGACATTACTACCTGTGATTTGGCTAATTTATTGAATTTTATGAACCTAATATCTCGTGCCATTGTTGTTATTTTAATGGTATTAGGCTGCATTATTTCTGTTTTAGTTCAGCCACCGCAATCAGCCTTAACCGTGCCACCTCCAGTGCAAGAATCTCCACGAGGCGGAGGAGATGTTGCTCAGACAATGAATTTTGGACGGCACTTTCAAGAATTAGGAGTTGAAGGCTCGATCGCAATTTACGATTTGAATAGCGATCGGCTTTATCAACACAACCCGCAGCGTAACGCCACAGCTTTTTTACCTGCATCTACATTTAAGATTCTCAACTCTCTGATTTCCTTAGAAACAGGGGTGATTTCAGATGAGCTTGCCGTGCTAACTTGGGATGGAATTCAAAGGCAAATTCCCGCATGGAATCGAGACTTGAATATGAGAGAAGCCATGAAACTTTCCGCCGTTTGGTTTTACCAAGTTCTCGCCCGCCGAGTCGGACACGAGCAAATGCAAAAATGGGTAGCTAAAGTCGGTTATGGCAACCAAAAAATTGGTAACAAAGACGATATTGACAAATTCTGGTTAGAGGGAGAACTGCGAATCACACCCAACGAGCAAATTCAATTTCTCCGCCGTCTATACAAAAATGACTTACCCTTTTCTGAGCGATCGCTGTCTCTGGTTAAAGATATCATAATTGTTGAACAAACTCCCGATTACACAATTAGGGCAAAAACAGGATGGGCAAATTTTGGAGAACAAACAAAGCCTCAAATTGGCTGGTATGTAGGTTATTTAGAAAAGGATAAAAATGTTTACTTTTTTGCTACGAACCTTGACATACGCAACAATAATGACGGATCTGCAAGAATCGAGTTAACGCGCCGTTGCTTCAAGGATCTGGCGCTGCTGTAAGTGGGTTATTTGTTCTGTAATATTCGCAAAAACGCCAGCGGGGCGGCTAACGGTGATAGCCAAAACACCCATTTATTCGATGCCTGAGTTCGATCGTAGGAAGCCGAGTCTTTTAGGACTTACGCAATTGGCACATATATATATAGCGATTCTACATGAATTGTGTAATTGTTGTAGGGGCAATCCGACCCCTACTCCCCGTGGTTGCCCCGATCCGTGGGGGGTAGGCACGGGGAGTAGGGGTAGCACTACCCCTACATATTTTTACAACTGATTTAGGATTGCTATAGTTGGTATAGTGCTATATATCATTTTTCGCAGCAAGGCGACAATCATCTAAGAGAGCATTAACTTCTTCAACGACTAGCCAGGGGTTTCGACCTTTCAAACAAGCTACCATCGCTGCTTCATAGGGATTTCTGCCAGTTTTTTTTACTGCTGCGATCGCCTGTTTGTTAGACAATCCCCGCCCGCTGACCAACCAAGCAGCCAAAACCTGTCCTGTACGTCCGATCCCCCCAGAACAGTGAACTACCACCCGTTCGCCTTTGCTATTTGCAGATTCCAAGAACGGCAATATGCGATCGATTAAAATATCGCGATCGACCAATTCAAAGTCTGCAATCGGCGCCCAGCAAACTCGATCGCACCCAAATATTTTCCGATATGTTCCCAGTAAATCACTGTAGCGGATGAGTTGCGTCTGAGCGAGCAAGCAGCAAACTTGCTTGATATTATGCGCCTGCATAAATTCAATCCACCCAGCAATTTCTGCATCGCGGTATCCTGGTCTGGCTGCACCAAACACAATTAATTCATTCTCTGAAGCCGCAGCGAATTTGTGCATAATGTTTTCAATATTTTTACCTATAATTAAGAAAGACGCAGAAATCCTGAATCAAAAATGAAAAACAAGAGCTCGATCGCCTTAATGAACTGGCTGCAACCCAAACCAGAAACCGTTTTGCTATGCGACTCAAGTGCAGCAGCTTCTGAGATGGCATTCATGCTCAACGGTGAGTGGGATGGGTGCAATAGTTTAGTCCTCCCTAAATCCGACAAGGTAGCAATTGAAGCAGCCGCTAGTTTGCTAGAGACATCGTGGTGCTACCAAAATACTTGCGAACCGGTTTTAATTCGGCTGGAAGTTGACGAATTGCTGCGCCGTTATGGAATTGGAGACAGGTTTTTTATTAATGCTAACTTGCGATGCGCGCAATTGAGCGAACTTTGCTTGGAAAACATTGATTTGAGTTATGCTAAATTAAATTTGGCTAACCTCAGCGGCACTAATTTAAGCAAAGCAAACTTAATGGCAGCACAGATGCAATCGGCAAATCTGAGTGGCAGCAATTTGAGTAAATCGCAACTTGTGAGGGCGAATTTATCAGGAGCAAATTTATCGGATGCTAATCTCATAGGTGCGGATTTGAGTTATGCAGATTTAAGCAATGTTTGCTTAACAGGTGCTGATTTAAGAGGTGTAAATTTAGCGAGAACAGACTTAAGAAAAACCAGCTTAGATGGGGCGATTTTTGAGTAAGACCAAATCCCGCTTAAATACTCTCTCTCACACCGCGTGGGTAAATCCTGTAAACATTTTAACATCAAACCGACAGTCCGGCAGGGGTTGAAACCCCTGCCTCAAAGCGCAAGTCCTCTAAAAGAGGACTGATGAGTTCTTGAGTCCTCTTTTAGAGGACTTTAGCTATTAGACAGGGGTTTCAACCCCTGGCGGAATAGCGGGTGGGGGGGAGGATTGGTGGACTAAAAGCTTAAGTTGACACGCTTTGGGTAATGCCGTTTCCCTAGGGCGATCGCACTTCCGGGGTGTGCTTCATAAACGTGGAATCTGCTGTATCTGCGTCCATCAGCGTACATCTGCCACCATCTGCGGTTAAAGTTCCAAAGTAATTAACTGAGCAATTTCGTCAGTCTGAAAACCCAACGCCATCGGCTTTTGCACTTGGGGAATTACTTGCACATCATAGAGTTCCGTGACAATCCCTTCAAACCGCAACCAGTGAACGATCGCCCCCGTAGTCAAATCAATCGCCATCATACCACAGCGAGCCTCAGCATCCTTGGCTGCTAACAACTCATCCAATTCTAAACCGCTAAAAGTGTTGTCACCTCCCCTCGGTTTCGAGAGTCCAACAATTGCCCAATTTTGCCAAAAAGCTAGTCCTCGGACATATCCCGGACAAAACGTAATTGCCTCAAATTTTCCTGTGTCTAAATCCACATATCCCAATTCCCCTCTCCCTGAATTCAGCAGCCACAATTTATCTCGATACCAGCGCGGTGAGTGCGGCATTGACAATCCTGTGACGATAATATCATTAGATTCAATATCAATAACTATACCGCCATTTTTTCTGCGATCGCGCCAGCCATCCACCACATCCGACTGACTCGACGCTGTGACATATTTCGCCTCCCCACGCACCATTGCTAAACCGTTGAGGTGACAGCGGTCTTCGTTGATATATTGTGAGATAAAACTTGGTTTCCAGAGAGGTTTGCAACTGTGGCGATCGCTCAAAGTAGCGATACAGTTAAACAAAGTGCTAATAAAAATGATTTGATTATTTTTATCGACTGCGATATCGTGAATGTCGATATCTCCAGTGGTGTAGGCGATGCGCGGTATGTATAGGCGATCGTAACCTTGATGTTGTCCTCCCGCAGCGAGCACATTATCTAATTGCCAGAGTTGATATTTTGAACTTAAATAAAGGCGTTCTGGCGTGCAGTAGAGGCCCATAGCGCGATCGAATATCCGCCAATGAATTGAGATTTTCTCAGTTTCCGCCCCCGCACCGATTAACATTAACCTGCTGGTTTGATAGGTAGTGCAAGCAATGCTAATTTGTTGTTGTTTCAACCACAGCGGAAATTCGCGATCGGCAATTACCGAAATTTCTTCTGATGAATCCGCACTAGGATTTATTTGACCGTTTTGCCCTGGCTTCGCTACATTATTTTTGATTTGTACTTCACCATTCGCTGATTTTATCGCATTATTGGCTGGAAAATTTATGCGGGGGTCTGGTGCTGTTTTTTCTGGTATTTCTTCAATTGGTTCGATTTCGATTGCTGCGGGGGGTAAGTGCGATCGATACCTTTCCCAAACCTGCAAATATGCTGATTCTAAATGCTTCACAGTTCGCGCGGTATCAAACAGCGGAAATTGGCGGCGATTCTCGTGCAAGTAATCTTTTAACTGTTGCACTTCTTGAGGATGAGTAGCTAAATGCACCGCCAAGTTTTCATACTCTTCTAAACTATTAACTATTAACTGCGGTAAATTAACTGCATTTAATAAACTTGCTCCCACCCGCGCCGCAAAAGTTTCTCCGGGGCAGGTAATAAAGGGAATTCCCATCCACAAAGCATCGCTACCTGTCGTGTGAGCATTGTAATATAAAGTATCCAGGAATAAGTCTATCCAGATGTGGCGTAATAAATGTTCCTCTTGTAATAATCTCGGTGCAAATATTAGGCGATCGCCATCGATTCCCCGCAATTTAGCCTCAGTTTTCAGGTTCCGAGTTGCTTCTGGATTGCTCTCTAATAGCCACAGTACACTATTAGGTACGCGCTCTAAAATTCGCATCCACACGCTAAACATGACTGGCTCAATTTTGCGACTGTGATTGAAGCAGCCAAAGACAAACATCTCTTCTGGTAAGCCATATTTGGCTTTGGGGTTTTTCTGTTTAATTTGCGCGTCTTCTGCGGGGCAAACTCTCAGATAATTGTTAATCTGATAGCTATGTGGCAGGCAAATAAATTTTTCACTAAAGAACTCGGCGAGGCGGGGGGGTGTTACGATATTATCTGTGATGATGTAATCTATAAATTCGGCTCCCATCGTGTTTGCGTAAGTTAGATAACTAATTTGAATAGGAGCGGGGCGCATTGCTAAGATTTCTGGGTTAGAATATTGGGTATAGCCTCCCATGTCAATGAGGATTTGAATATTATCATTGTATATTTTTTCTGCGGCGGCTGGGGTAGGGATTCCTCGCAAGTCGGTAAATTTATCGCAGTCTGCTTCTATTTTTTGACGCTCAATACTGCCGTCATTAGGGCCGAGAGAGTAGGCGAATATCTCAAATTGCGTGCGATCGTGCAAGGCGAATAATTCACCCATTAAATGCGTTAAAGCGTGGTTGTAAAAATCTCCAGCGATGTAACCTATTCGCAAGAGTTGGGGGGTTGCAGCAGGGGGAATGTGAGGGGGAAAATAATTTTGAGGGACTTTACTGCTGACAAATTTAGCGAAGTAGCGAGTAATGGCTAGATGTCTGTCAGCCTCAAATGGCGAGTACATAACAAAGTCAAAAATAGATAAGTCTTTCAATATATTTTGTTCTATTAAATTTCTGCCAATTTGCCACATTTTTTCGCTTTCGGCTGCTAAATTATCCCACTGGCAGAGCCCCTGGTAAATTTTTATCAAAGATGCCATTGCATTGAGGTTATTTAAGTCTAGCTGCAAGATTTTTTGATAATTTGCAGCAGCTTCGCTGTATTCATAGCAGCGGTATTGAACATTGGCTAAGTTTCCCCGGTAGGGAATATAATTCGGTTCAATTTCTAAAGCTTTTTGATGGCAAATTTTCGCTTCTAGCAATTTTTCTTGTTGGGCCAGCAAGACTCCTAGACTATTGTAGGCGATCGCATAATTGGGATTGTATGTAACAGCTTGTTGGTAGGCCGCGATCGCCTCCTCGACTTCCCCCATCTTTTCCAGGGCTGCGCCTAAATTATACCAAGCTTGAGAGTAGCGCTGTTCGCAATTTAAAGCTTGGCGGTAAAGGGCGATCGCCTCTGGCCATTCTTGCTTAACTAACTTAGCATTTCCCAATTGAAAATAAGCAGGCGCATAATTAGGTTGCAGCGCAATAATCTGTCGATATTCCCTCCCCGCTGCCTCCCAGTCGCCTTGTTTTTGCATAGCCAGCGCTCTATCATAGAGGCTTTCTACAGAAATTTTTTGAGACATTTTATTAATCGTTTTCAACCATTCTTCCCATTCTAATGCACGCACTCTCCAAGTGCAATATTTATTAAAATAATCTACCTGTTTTCGCAAAAATTGTTCAGTTTCTTGAGGGTTAGCGCCTGTTAGGACTTCTAGCACCTCCAGAATTGTCGCCAGAAATTCTTGGGCATAAGATTCTCTTTCGGATATCGAACTAAAGGGAGCGAGCGAATTTGAAGTATTGGACTGGGACAGCGGTATTAAACGCGCAAAACCTGCCGTTGTTTCGGGCAAAGCTCCCCAGTTGCTAGTCACGACAAAACAACCGCTAGCTAGAGCTTCCATCACGGAAATACAAGAAGTTTCTGCAAAGGTATTTGGGTACGCTAATATATTAATCGAGCGCAATTCCCTAGCGAGTTCTGGCTGAGTTAGCGAACCGACATACTCCACTCCTGCTGTTTCTGCACAGCGGCGGTATAGCGGCTCCCATTCATCTCGATCTTCAGTTACTTGATAGACTTTTAAACTAGAAAATACCTTTAATCTCACATCGCTAAATCGCTGCCGAATTTTCGGGAAGATATCTAAAAGTAAATCTAAACCCCGAAAGGGAGTGCTAGTATAAGTTAAAACTGGAGGTTGTAATTTTTGGCTAAAAATAGCTTCGCCTTCAGTGATTGTTTTTTCAAAAGCAGGAGCAATGGCATTTTTTATAACGCCTAATTGCATATTTGTCAGATTGAATTGTTCTAAATATAGCTGCTTTTGCCACTCGCTGACAAAAATTATGCCATCGTACAGCAATTGGATTGATAAACTTCGTAAAGGCTGTGCTGCCGGCTGGTCGCAAGCGTGTTGCATCCAGAGAATTAACTTAGTTTTTTCCCCCAATAGTGGCTTTAACTGCGTTCCAGTTTCCGGGTGATTTAGGACAATAGCAGCATCAAAAGTTTTTAACAAGTCTTTAGAAAGATTAGTCAAAGGAAAGCAATGGACTCCCCGATACACTCCTGGTTTAGAAGTGTTATTGTACAACCATACTTCATGTCCACTAGCTGCTAGTGCTACTGCTAAATAGCACAAAGCCGACTGAGAGCCGCCTAGAGGTTGGCGGTAAGGAGTTTCTATATCGTAATCCCATCCAATCGCATCAAAAAAGCAAATTTTCATAGTAAATTAAGCAAAACTACGCCAGCAGGAGAAATATGAAGCTTTGTTAGAAGAAATAACAAAATAAATCGATAGAGGTGACTATACCAGCATACACATCATCAGTCACGGTGGGCGGGGAATTAGATCGCAAGCGCGCCTGACGGTTAGGACATTCTTAATTGCTGAAACCATTGCTATTAGTGCATTTTTATATCTCTTTTTTTGTTCTTCTTCCTTCTGCAATACAACTCGGACATAGGGCTTTGCAACTGTGGCGATCGCTCATCGTTATTCATAGAATCTGGAGGCATATCTTTAAATATAGCCTTTCTCAGAAAGATGAGGTACTCATGGGCATAGGGCATAGGCCTCCGTGGGCATAGGGCATACCTCACTTTTTTGAGAACCGCTATATATCCAAAATGTAGCGCGATCGTAATTCCCTCGCCTTGCGGGTTTTCTCCATCCTACTTGACCCAAATCAACATTCATCTGCGTAGATCCGCGTAGATCCGCCACCATCTGCGATTCAAATTCCCAAGTAATTCTGTACTCATGACAAAGATCCGACTTTTCCGACTTTACGATCCGACTTTTCCGACTTTACAGACACTAGGACACTCTGTCATAATTAAATTATCAGGTGTCATCTGCCAAAAGGTATAAAAATCGTCGAACTCAAACCGGGCGACCCAGCCAGACAAGCTCAACAACAACGCACTCCACTAGAAGCAAAAGCATATGAAAACCCTAACTAAAATTAACCACCCTAAAAAAAATTTATTTCCTTGGGCTGGTTGCATCAGCAACCAACAAAGCGAAATAGTCATCCTTGATCCCACAATACCGGACAGCCACCACATAGCCTCTGGCATCAAACCGGGCACTGCCACCTACATCCTCGAAAGCAAGTCTGATGCCGTAGAGCAAATCACCACAATCCTAGCTCAGCATACAGGCATCGCAGCCCTACACATCATCACACACGGCAGCCCCGGCAACCTGTACTTAGGCACAACAGAACTCAACAGCAGCAACATCGAAAACTACACCCAACAGTTGCGACGGTGGCGAAACAGTTTGACTGACAACGCCGACATCATATTATATGGATGTAACGTAGCAGCCGGGGAAGCAGGCGACAAATTCCTGACTCAACTGCACCAACTCACAGGCGCAAACATCGCCGCCAACCCCCACCCCACAGGTAACAGCCAACGAGGAGGCACCTGGGACATCCCCCAACTCATCCCCCCATCCCCCCAAGCGCCTAAACTTGCCCTCACCGAAACCACCCTCAAAACCTACAGCGGCGTACTAGGCTTCGCCCCCAAAGTAGACTTCACAACTGGCACTCAGCCCCGCTCCGTCAGCATCGGCGACTTCAACGGAGACGGCCTCCCAGACTTAGCTTTGGCGAACGTCAACAGCAGCACCGCCTCCATCCTGCTCAACACCACCCCCACCGGAGCCACCACCCCCACCTTCGCCACCAAAGTAGACTTCCCTACTGGCAATCGCCCCTACTCCGTCAGCATCGGCGACTTCAACGGCGACGGGAAACCTGACTTAGCTGTGGCGAACTACAACGACTTCACCGCCTCGATCCTGCTCAACACCACCCCCACCAACGCCACCGCCCCCACCTTCGCCCCCAAAGTTGACTTCCCTACTGGCAATCGCCCCATCTCCGTCAGCATCGGCGACTTCAACGGCGACGGGAAACCTGACTTAGCTGTGGCGAACTTCAACAGCAACACCGCCTCCATCCTGCTCAACACTACCCCCACCAACGCCACCACCCCCACCTTCGCCACCAAAGTTGACTTCCCTACTGGCACTAACCCCTTCTCCGTCAGCATCGGCGACATCAACGGCGACGGGAAACCTGACTTAGCAACGGCGAACAGGGGCAGCAACACCGCCTCGATCCTGCTCAACACTACCCCCACCAACGCCACCACCCCCACCTTTGCCGCCAAAGTAGACTTCCCTACTGGCACTAACCCCATCTCCGTCAGCATCGGCGACATCAACGGCGACGGGAAACCCGACTTAGCAACGGCGAACTTCGGGAGCAACACCGCCTCGATCCTGCTCAACACTACCCCCACCAACGCCACCACCCCCACCTTCGCCGCCAAAGTTGACTTCGCTACTGGCAGTAACCCCATCTCCGTCAGCATCGGCGACATCAACGGCGACGGGAAACCTGACTTAGCTTTGGGGAACGTCTCCAGCAGCACCGCCTCCATCCTGCTCAACACTACCCCCACCAACGCCACCACCCCCACCTTCGCCACCAAAGTTGACTTCCCTACTGGCACTAACCCCTTCTCCGTCAGCATCGGCGACATCAACGGCGACGGGAAACCCGACTTAGCAACGGCGAACTACAGCAGCAGCACCGCCTCCATCCTGCTCAACACTGCCCCCAAAGTTACTGCTGTCACCGCCACCACCGTTGATGGCAGCTACGGTGTCGGTTCTACCATCAATATCACCGTCACCTTCAATGCCGCTGTCAACGTCACCGGCACACCCCGCCTGCAACTAGAAACAGGCACAACTGACCAATTTGCCACCTACGCCTCTGGTAGCGGCGGTACAGCCCTCACTTTCAAATATGTAGTACAAGCAGGAGACACTTCCCCCGACTTACAATACCTCGCCACCAACGCCCTCACCCTCAACGGCGGCACAATTAAAGAAACTGTTGGTACAGCCTTTGATGCCGATTTAACCCTCCCCGCCGCTTCCTCCGCTAATTCCCTCGGCGGCAGCAAAGCCATCGTTATCGATACCGTTGCACCCACCATCACCAGCGTCACCTCTACCACCCTTGATGGCAGTTATGGCACTTCTGGCAACATCAACGTCACTGTCAACTTCAGCGAAGCGGTAACACTAGCAGGCGGTAACATGAGTGTAGCCCTAGACACAGGCGGCACGGTTACTATTGCACCTTTTACGGGCACATCTGCTGTCGGCACTTATACTCCAGTAGCAGGACAAAATAGCACCGACCTTAACTCAACTAGCATAACTTTAGCGCCTGGTGCAACCTTAAAAGATACTACTGGAAATAATGCAACCTTGACTATTCCTGCGGGAGTTTCTTTAGCTGATAGTAAAGCCTTGGTTGTAGACACTGTTACACCCGCAGTACCCACCATTACCACAGCCGCAGGCGCAACCAACGATAGCACTCCGACTCTCACCGGAACAGCCGAAGCTAACAGTACCGTTAACATTTTACAAGGCAC
>NZ_JAUBPT010000123.1:0-23130 GCF_036700905.1 Microcoleus sp. S13_C3
TTTACGTGAGAGTAAGGGGTGTGAATCCCTTAGTGGAGTAGGCTCCACGTGCCAAACGACCTTTCAGGTCGCGCCCCCAAGAACCGGACTTGACAGTTTCCCATCATCCGGCTCATGCCTTCAGCCTCTCAGTATCACCCTTTGAATGGACGTGCCTATGGCAGGCTTGGTGGAGGTGTATGAGGTTTTCCTCCTTATCAGTTCCGCCATTCTTCCTTTGTACGATGTGGTGGGTGTGCAGTTTTTCTCCATTGAGCAGGTGGTCACCGCATATCGGACAAGACCAGTTTTGATTAGTCGCTACTTTGTAGAGCTTCGTACCTTTTTCCCAATAGGTTTTACCGTATCGGGTCATGCGGTCTTGCCAATATTTGGTGAGTTCGGGGTCATCGGGGGAAGCGGTGCCTTTGACTTTAACGTGACGTTCAATTGGAATATTAGATAAGCGGAAAAGGGCTATCTCTTTATTTCCACGCAAGTCATTGACTGTTGCAGAAAATACCCATTTTCGCCCTTGGAGGGTTTTGAAGTATTTTCTGGCTACCCATTTCTTACGTTTATTCGCGTGTCGCCTAAGTGACCATTTCCAGAGAAGTTTCCAGATTTGGTGGTCAACGTAGCTGAACACTTGTTTGCTGACCCCGTGCCTGTAGTAGTTTCCCCATCCTCTTAATACTGGGTTAAGGTATTCTATGACTGCCTCTGGTGAAGCCTGTTTGTGTTCCTTAAGCCATTCACGGATGTTCTTCAGGAAGATTTTGACTTTTTCTTTCTGAGGCTTAATAAGGCATTTGCCTTTGAACTGGCGGATATTGAACCCCAGGAAATTGAATCCTTCTTCTACATGAGAGATGTTGGTTTTCTCCTGACTCAGTTCTAATCCTCTTTCTTTAAGCCATTCCTGAAGAGTGGGAATTATTGCCTCAATGTCCTCTCTTGATTTGGCGGTGATGATGAAGTCGTCTGCATATCGGATGAATCCGTAGGTTGCATCCTTCTTCTTTTTCTTGTTGCCAGCTTGTTTCCCGCTTTTGAGGGTGTAGGTGTTGACCTTGTAAAACTGGCTCAGTAGTGCCTCTATACCGTTTAAGGCAATATTGGCTAGCAGAGGGCTGATTATCCCTCCTTGTGGTGTACCGCTTTCTGTTTTGTGGAACATCTCGGCTTCTATATACCCTGCCTTCAGCCATTGTTTGACGATTTCTCTGCTTGGGGTATTCCCAATTGTGCTGAGGATGTATTCATGGCTGATGTTGTCAAATGCTCCTTTGATATCGGCATCTAGAATCCAAGTGTCACTGCCTCCACCCATTCGGCAAAAGCATTGGGCGATGGCATCGTGTGTGCCTCTACCAGGTCTAAAGCCGTAACTGTGTGCCTCAAAGCGAGGTTCAAAGCGAGGCTCGAGTGCATTTTTGACAATCGCTTGTGCTACGCGGTCAATGATAGTTGGAATTCCTAATGGTCTTCTTTTCCCGTTTGCTTTGGGAATATATACCCTTTTAGTTGGGCGAACTTTCCATAGAGAATGTTCCTTCATTTGTGTGACCAGTTTCACCCGTTCATCGTTGGTTAAAGCTGTCTGACCGTCTATTCCAGCCGTCTGCTGTTAACCTAAGCAGGCAGGTCGCCCTACCTGCTCGGCTCCAGAACCGAACGTGAATATCGCTATTCATTCGGCTCCTCAGTGTGTGACTGTCACCTTTGCTTGTGACATCTCCAATAAGGGAAAACTCCCTCAGCGCGGTTCTGTTTCTGATTGCCCGTGAATTTGGTCGTGGCAATGCAGGTGGACTAATATCAGGTTTTTGTCGGCATTATTTCCACCCTTGGCTCTAGGCTTTAGGTGGTGTTTTTCGATTGAATCACCTGGGTTAAAGTTCAGTCCACATTGGGCGCATCTACCTTTCTGCCGCTTGAGCAGTCTTGCTTTCTGCGGTTCTAGGGATTTGTAATTTTCGCCCATTCTGGCGCTCCAATAAATCGAGTCTCCATCGTAGGGGCTGCGTGTTCCTTGTACCTTTGTCCATCTCAAACCCGCAGGAAATGCGGCATGGAGTAGGAGGTTGAAGGAATCCTGCTCTTTCCTCGAGCTTGCAAAGACCCAATTGTTATTACCGATGGTTCGCCAATATTTTCTGGCAACCCACTTTTTCCCTTTGTTAGGGTGACGGCGTTTCCCCCATCGATACAGTCTGCTCCAGAGTAGGTGGTCGAGTTTATTGAACGTTTCCTTTGAGTTCCAAGGAGATTGGTAATGACACCATCCTCTAATGATTGGATTGAGGAAACTGATTAGAGCAGCTTGACTGCTGCTGTTATTCTCCTCGACGTACTTATCGAGCTTTCTGTAATGAGCTTGAAGCTTTTCGTTGGAGGGTTTTACGATGGTTTTGAAACCCAACTTTTTACCTTTCGATGTTTCACCTGAATGGTGTTTCCCTACTGGGTATTGGCGAATGGAAAATCCTAGAAAATTAAATCCAGGCTTTTCTCCACCATGTTCTTCTAGTGTATGTACTAGCCGAGTTTTTTCGGGTTTCAACTCAAGCCCCAATTCGCTTAACCATTCTGATAGAATTTGCTGACATTGTTGTACCACGGCAAGTTCTTCGCATATTACCACTAAGTCATCCGCGTAGCGTATAAGCGTAGGAGCTTTCACTTCCTTTCCAAATAACCTTTTGGTATTTCGGATTCTGTTTGCTTTATCGCTGGGAAACTGTGCCTCTATGCGTTGTTGCATACCGTGGAGCGCGATGTTCGTTAAAAGTGGTGAGATACTACCACCTTGCGGAACACCCTCCTGTGTCTCTTGAAATCCCTTCCTTTCTGCCCATCTGCTGAAGTCGATTACTCCCGCTTTGAGCCACGCTTTGATTTGACGCTCGAAGATGGGAAAGGTATTAAGTTTTTCTAACAGTTTGGTATGGTTTATTTTGTCAAAACACCGACAGATGTCTGCATCCAAAACATACTTCGGTTTTTGGGCGATGTACGTTCGGATTGCTTCAACTGCGTCATGACAAGATCTGCCAGGTCTAAAGCCGTATGATTCCGATTCAAAACGTGCTTCCCATTCTGGTTCTAACGCCAGCTTGATTAGCGTTTGTTTTGCTCTTTCCTCAATTGTTGGGATTCCGAGTCCTCGTTTTTCCGGCTTTCCGGGTTTAGGAATCCAAACCCTTCGAGTTGGTGCTGATTTCCCGTTTACTTTCAGGTTTTTTGCCAGTTCTAATCGTGCTGGAGGTTTTAAGGCTTTTATCCCGTCAACTCCCGCCGTAACTCGACCTTTATTGTCCTGTGTAACCCGTCGCACGGCAATTAGTTTTGCAGACCAGGACTGAGCTAGACTCTTTTGGAGCCGCCTAACTGTTTGAACATCTCCACGCTGTGAAGCGCGATAAATCCGCTTTTGGAGCTTGAAAACTGCAAACTCAGCTTTCCGCCAGTTCACATTTTTCCATTCCACTTGTGATGTAATCTCCGTTTTGGACATCTTTACTCGAACTAAAGCGAACGTATCTTTCACACAGCAGTGAGTCTGTCAGCATATCCTCTCCATTACAGAGGGGCGTTGGCTTCTGACCCAATCCTTCCAAAGGTGGCTTACGCTAGCTACTACTCCAGAGTTTGACCAATTCTGGAGAGCCGTTCCCCTGGTTTAATTCGTTCCGAGTTTCCGTTGGTACTGGTTGTAGAACCTCTCAATCCGCCGGGTTTTGGTAAGTGCCGATAGTCAGTAGGGCAAGCTGCTATCTACCGTTCCCGTGAGCCTATTTCGCTCCCTGCGTATTAGCCTTATTCCGCAAGTTGATAATGACGACGGTTTGTACGAGAGTTCGCTTTCGCTGTTCTGCCCCAGATGCTCCCGGTTTCACTACATTTCAGGCTCGTAGCTTATCCGGTTTTCACCCCGCTTCAGTTCTGGCGGTGCTACCCTCTCCATAGCCTACCGTGTACACAGAAGTTGATTCTGAGCTAGTTTCCATCCCAAAAAGATGGATTCAAACTGTCGGAGTCCATGAACAAGCGTAGGCATTCCAGGAGGTCTCTGAGAACTATAACCAGACCAACCCCCAAGTCGAGCGATTAACCAAGTAGCCCAAGGCAAGGAGGCGGGAGGATAGGGGTTTTGTAATTTTTTCGTGCGCCCTTCAAGAGAGGGTGCAATCACTTCCAAGCATTGCTGTTGCTCATCAGAGAAGGTAACAGAAGCGGGTAAGTCCTTATTCTCGCGTCCTTCAACCATTTGTAGCGTTCTTACGGCAACACCTAAAGCCAAAACCGTGAGTCGTTGAATAGCTTCCACGGACTCTAATTGGGTAGCTTCAAGATTTAATCCGGCTTTTTTTAGCGTGGCAAAAAGTTGTTCAATACGCCATCGCCATCGATACCATTCAATAACTTGTAATGCTTGCTCTATGCAAACTACCTTGTGGGTGGTGAGTAATCGCCAGTGAATTGCTTCTTGCCCCGGTGGGGGATTAACTTCTATTGCTTCAACTGCGTAAAGAGGGATACTAGGCGGGTAATCTCGTGCCTTCAATTTATCGGGACGCTGGATCTTAACACTAACACAACGAATAATCAGCAATGCTTCTCTCGCCGTCCGACCAATGCGTGGGTCGGCGGGTACATCAATTGTATAAGTCCCCACACAAGGTTGTTCTCTTAAATAGGTATAAAGCGATTGAGATTGTCCTAACAACCGACGGTCTTGACAAACCCGCACCAATACATGATTATGTTGGTTAGGAACCGTCGCCCATTCTTCGTACAAGTCACTTTCGCGATCTCCGATGTGAGTCACCATCGTTGCACCACCGTTACTTAAGCACCATTGACTGCGCTCGGCAGATGCTAGCCACTTGTAAGATTCTTTCTGCTCTATGGGCAAATTTTGATACTGCCGTTCATGCTTATCTTGACGAGCTAAGTCTCGACTCCACAGTTGCACTGTGCTTAACCCTAATGGGAAACCGCTTTCGCTATCTAAAACCAATGTAGGATGTAGATAAAAGCCTATATCTGTGTTGTTGCCGACTACTCCTAATTGCTCGGGTTTTAGTCGACCTGCATGAGATTGTAAGTTAATTTCAGTGCTATCACTTATCGCTAATACGTGCCGTCCTTCTACTTGCTGTTGGCAATGATCCGAGAGGCTCCGTACTAATTCTGATACTGTCACGTTTTCATTCTCCAAAAAGCGATAGTATCCCACTTGTTCAGCTCGATTTCGACTGATTTGACGAATGTTTACCGATTGATGTTTGCCCATTGCCTCATATAATGCCGCCCCCTTTTTACCAGCCTTGGGTCTCCAAAGGCTGTTCCTTCGAGGACTTCGGCGTGAATCAGTATCGGATTGTCCACTGTTTATACCTCTCTCAAATCCTTTTTCTAGTTTACTTTGACTTGTGTGTACACGGTAGCTTTTAACGGGGGGAGATTGCTTGCAGGCCAGTCGATTACTTATCTAGGGCAGTCGGCTGGCTTGAACTATGGTTGTTGCTGTTGTTGTTGATGATTGTCAGGTTGCCGTGAATAATTGTCGGCTCCGGGACTCTTTTTGCTCCAGACTGATAGCCAGTATCGTAGCCGACTGCAAAAATTAGAGTGCCAGCCACAAGCGCACCGCCAACCATTATTTTGGTTACATTTTTGTCGAAGTCTTTGTCATCGTCGTTCATCGCTAAACCTCCTCAGATTTCACGTCAATTGCATCCTCACCGTCTTTAGACAAATCCTTGCGTGCTGGAGTTGGCGATGTTTTATGGTTGATAACTGTGCCAGCAATAAAATCACCTTCGATTTTCTCGACGTAATTACCGCCCTGAGTATTGATAACCCGTTTGCCAGGTTTGCCGTCTTCAAACACTACGCCATTGATGATTCGTACCATATTAATCAATCCCTCAAACTGTTAATTTGACCAATTACTTCGATACCTTTCGCGTCAGTTACTCCCTCTTCTCTCAAGCTTAGGGCTGCCACTACAACAGCGTCCTGAGATTTCTTGGCGATGACGTTAAACACTCTGGGGGTGTTGCTTTCGCGCTGCACTTTTACTTTGTAGAAGCTCATTATTCGGCTCCCAGCTTCATTGCCCGCAGTTGTGCCAGAACTTCAGCCTGTGCCTCCTGTTCAGCTTGAAATACTGCTAAAGCCCTCCCAGCTCCACGGTTTCGAGCTGCGTTGATTTCGGCATTGTCCAAGTCAGCATCACGTTTTTGTGCTGCTTGGTTTTCCTTGGCAATTTGAGCCAGAAGTTGCATCACGTTTTGGTTCAGAGATGCGGAATTAGAATGTGCCGTTTGGTTCAATTCGGCAATTCGCCGATCAAGCACTGGGATATATTCGGGGATTGCCAAGGCTCCGGCGATCGAGGGAGAAGATGCGACGGGGGCGGCCTCTACCAATTTCCGCAGTTCGCTAAGCTTCCCTGCATTCAGTAGTTTGCAAGCTTTCAGGGCAAGCTCAGAGTATTGAGTGGCCCGCGCACCCCCACGCCGTAAGGCTTTAAGCTCAATGCCGTAGATATCTTGTAGTTTGGCGATCGCCTTCTGCAACGCAGATTTATTCAATCCAAGAATCCGCTGCACTTGTGCTGCTGAGTACCAGCGCTCAATCGATTCTGACTCAGGAGTATCGATTTCTGTAACTTCTACGTCAATCACAGCCTGGTTTTCAAGTTCCATAGTTTCGCCTGCTTTGGGAGAATCAATTCAGAATCGATTTGGAATCGATTCTGATGTTTGCCATCATAGCACATCACATCATGGTTGCACATAGTACAATCAAAACAGAAGGTGACAGAACATAGCATGATGGAAGGAGAGATATTGAATATGAACTAATGAGTAGAAAACTAAATGCTGTAATTCCCGATGAAACTTGGGAAGCTTTAGATGAGATAGCTAACCGCGAAATGCGTACCAAAAGCCAGATGGCAGCAATCCTTTTAGGAGAAGCGATTGCAGAGTACCGCAAGCGGCATTCTTTAAAAAATACCGAGGCTGACTTAGCAGATGCTGCCGATCGCACATCCGACCCGCAGCCACCAGAACCGGAGCCAACCGCAACCAAGCCAGCAACCGCAGGAACAGCCAAGCGGGGCAAGGCAAGTAAAAGTGCTAGTTAATGTCTAGCGAATATCTAGCAGATGTCTAGCAAAGGAAACGTCACAATTCAACCCAAACCATGCCGATCGCCATTCCTTGACCTCTATTACGCAGAAGTAAATGAATAGTTCCAATGATCGATTAGACCGAATAGAAGCAATCCTTGCAGCCACCGCAGTGCAGCAGCAGGCAAACACCGAGGCTCTGACCAGGCTGGAAGCTCAGACTTTTGCCAACTCCGAGGCGATCGGGCGGTTGGAAGTTCAAACTCTTGCCAATGCGACAGCCATAGATCGCCTGACCGATCGCATTGACCAACTGACCGATCGCGTTGACCGACTGGCTCAACGTTTTGACGGTCTGGTTTCAGCAATCGGGAGCCATCAAGAAGCGCTGAGGCTGATTTCCCAGCAGAACAACGAATGGCGAGAGCAAATGCGAATCATTCAAACAGAAATTCGCGACCTCTGGCAGTACCTCAATAACCAGCTCCGTAACCGTGGCAACGGCGGCGGGCAAAACTGAAGCGGCTGCCGATCAGGTGTGGGTGTGGGGAATTTAGGGACGATCGCATGCAGGGAGTTGGGGCGGTGCGGACGATCGGCTTCTTAACAAAGCTTGGTATAAACTCC
Organism: Microcoleus sp. S13_C3; assembly: GCF_036700905.1. NCBI lineage: Bacteria > Bacillati > Cyanobacteriota > Cyanophyceae > Oscillatoriales > Microcoleaceae > Microcoleus > Microcoleus sp. S13_C3. The sequence continues at coordinate 7,757 of NZ_JAUBPT010000123.1, forward strand.
CGATCGCACATCCGAACCGCAGCCAACAGAACCGGAGCCCACAGCACCCAAGCCAGCGACAGCAGCGAAAGCCAAGCGGGGTAAGGCAAGTAAAGGTGCTAGTTAATGTCTAGCAGGTATCTAGCAACTATCTAGCAAGTATCTAGCAAATGTCTAGCAAAGGAAACAGGCAACCATGATCCAAACCCAAACCAAAACAGAAACAGTCACATTTGATGAGTTTGTCGCTTGGTATCCAGAGAACTCTGTCCACCGCTACGAACTACACCACGGAGTTATTGTTGAAATGCCTTTAGGAACCGGCAACCATTCCAACGTTACGGGCTTTATTACAAGTGAAATCAATTTTGAAATCAGGCGACTGCAATTGCCTTGCTCCATCCCCGGTGACTGCCTGCTCAAGCCCATCCGCAACGAGGCTGGCTACCAGCCAGATACTATTGTCCTCAACCAAACTGCATTTGCTTCCGAGCCCCGCTGGGAAAAAGAATCAATCATCACGATGGGGTCTTCGGTACGACTGGCTGTAGAGGTCGTCAGCACGAACTGGCGGGACGATTACCATCTCAAATTCGCTGACTATGAAGAGATGGGCATTCCTGAATACTGGATTGTGGACTATCTCGGATTGGGCGGTCGCAAGTTCATCGGCACTCCCAAACAACCCACTCTCTCGGTTTGCCAGTTGGTAGATGGAGAGTACCAGGTCACACAGTTTAGGGGGGACGATCTGATTGAGTCGCTAGCTTTCCCAGAATTGAGGTTGACGGCTGAACAGATTTTTCGCGCTGGCTTGCCACTAACCGAACCGAACTAGAGAGACTGGAACGATCGCGAAGAGGTCATGATTTTTGAGAAGAGGTTTAATTCTCAGATTTGGGAATGGTTGGTACAGAGGAGCGTTTACCGCTCAAGCGCGGGGGATGTTGAAAGCAATCAGCTTCTTAACTTTTTCACTATATTCTTACCAAATCTCAGAACTTACTGTAAACAAGTAATGCTTTAACTGCCAAATTCCAGCATTCGCTTGAACTTCCCGCGCGTGCTTTCGTTACTTCATACGATATATTGAGTAGCTGTAAGTTTTTCTTGAGTAGCTTTTAAGAATTCTTACAGAAACTTATGAAAATTCGATTGCTATGCAGTCTTTTGAGAGAAGCCGATTCGATCGAGCTATTTCCATTTCGATCGCGCTGGCAAGGGTTACACGCTATAATCCGAGTAGTTGAAGTTGGGAAAAGTTTTATGTTGCCATCATCTCAGAAATTGCGATGCTCTTTCGCTCCCTCGCCAGAGTTAATCCAAGCGCTAAACGAGTATTCTGCATCTTTTGAAGTGTCGCGCTCGGTGTTTGTTGAAGAGGCTTTATGGATTTACCTTGGGCATCTCGATAGACACTTAGAATTAGACAGCAAAAAGCAACTTCAAAACGAAGAAGCGCTGGCAGCATAAAGGCTTCAGCGCTTCTTTTGTTATCTTAAATAGCCAGATACTTTTGTCGCTCAATCTTGGCGGAACGACGACAAAAGCTAGTAAACTACCTCAAATCGGTCTCCTAATAAGAGTGCCGACTATTCCCATCATGCCACGCATCCAAGAAAAAATAAAGCGCCTTTTTGGCGTCCTGTTGCCGATTAATACTGTCTCTAGCGGTTCGATCGCACGTTCCCAGAATTCTGACACCACCCATAGCTTTCATAGCTTCAAAAAGTCTTCAAACCTAGGCTACAACTCAATTTTACCACAATCCCCGCAAAGTACGATAACTAACCGGGGATTTTCTGCTGTTGGTTTTGAAGCAGCGATCGGGGGTGCGGTGTAATGAATACACAACCACTCTCCCACAAAATCGACCGCGAGCAAGTCCGGCAACAGCTAGCCGCATTGGGTTACAAAGGAGGCGATCGAGTTTTCCTACGTGCCTTCTTCCCCGATACCGATCCTCGCAAAAAAGACGACCCAGGGCGGAAAGCAGAAGCAGAAAACCTCGACCAAGTAATCGCACACGCTACCAGATTTCAAGCCCAAGGGCGGGGCGTCTATTTAGTGGTCAACGGCGGAGGACACAAAAACGAAGATGTTGCCGAAGGGCGGGCTATATTCTACGAACACGACAACTTAGACAAGGCTGCTCAAATAGAATTGTGGAAAAATTTAGGGTTGCCAGAGCCATCACTACAAATTGACACCGGGGGGAAATCCATTCATTCGTATTGGATTTTTGCCGAATCCATTGCAATCGAAAACTGGCTACTGCTTCAAAAAGACTTACTTGAGTTTGCCGATGCCGACAGGTCAATTAAAAATGCCAGCAGAGTAATGCGACTGGCGGGTGCATGGCATACAAGTGGCAAGCAGTCCGTAATTATCAACAATTCAGGCAAGCGCTACACATTCGAGGAATTGAGGGAGATTATCCCAACACCAAAAGCACCAGAACCGACGCTTTTTCAATCCTTACCGCAAGTATTGCCTACATCCAATAAAACCAATCGTTACGAAGATGTAGAAGTACCTGTGCTGATAGCAGTACCTCTAAAATGTGCTTTAGGGAAGAAAAGTAAGGAATTGCTACAAGGAGTCTCGGACGAACGTAATACATCAATGGCAGCGCTCGCCAGAGACTTACTTGGAACCGCTAGTGAATTTGCTCGGTTGGGACAAACTACAAATGATGACGCTTACACCCTCTTTATAGATGCCTGCAAAAATTGTTCGACAGGCGGCGGATGGGATGAAAAGGAATGGAATCAAATTTGGGGCTATGCAGAGGGGAAAAATCCGTCTCCTAGCAATAGTAAGGCATCTACTAATGCTGTAGAAAATTGCATAAAAAGTTGGTACTGGGAAAACCACGGGAAAAATAATTGCACGGTTTCAAATGTTATCACTCATCCCCGTTTTACTCCCCCTGATTCTGCGGAAGTAACAAAGAAATTTGCAAAAATCTACGAAGCTGGCCTTACAGGGTATAAGCTCACAACAGCATTACGCCCATTAGGCTCTAATTCTCAGCAGACTCGACGAGATTATGAGGAATATGTAGAAGAAGCCGACCGAGAAGAACAGCGACAGAACAGGAAAGCAGACATAGAAACTCTGCTAAATATTGACAAACGTCGCTTAACAATTGAGAAGTATCTACCTTCAGATTTAGCAAATCCTATCAAGAAAGTTGCAACATGGATGGGGGTAGATGCTGAAGCAATTCTTACTTTCTTGTTACCAACTGCTGCAAGTTTACTTAATCCTAAGTCTTGCATTGTCGCCAAAGAATGTACGAACTTTAAACAGCCATTTGTACTTTACACAGGAACTGTAGCACTAACCGGCGACCGCAAAACTCCCGCCTTAGATGTTGTCAAGAATCCTTTAGTCCAGCTCCAAATTGCTGAAGACGCAAAGTATGAGCAAGCACTACAGCTATATGAGGCTGAGATGCAGAGGCCTAAAGAAATAAAGAAAGACAAAGGTAATGACGAATTGCCACAAAAACCTAAACCACCTCGCGAGTTCTATGTGGACAACGCAACCGTTGAATCATTGGACAAGATTAAAGGTCAGCAACCAGAGCATGGCTTAATTTCAATTAAAGATGAGCTAAGCGGGTTGTTCGCGTCACACGGCGCTTATAAAGGTGGTAAAGGTGCTGATAAGGAAAGTTATCTTTCTGGCTGGAACGGCGGCGGAGTCAAGAAAAACCGGGCGGGGGATGGTTCGCGTGTGAGTTTAGCGCGTGACTCTTTATCCATAACCGGAGGGATTCAACCTGATAAACTCCGGTCGTTGTTAGGAGATTTTAACGACTCTCAAGGTGAGTGGGCGAGATTCCTTTTTTATCATATGCCGACGCGACCTTACAAAATACCGCGTGATGACACGAGCTACAGCCTAGATGGATTACTAGCAGGCATCTACAAAAAAATTGACGCATTACCCGTCCTTAAGCTTCATTTTGACAAGCAAGGACAAACGCATTTTGACGACTGGTATGACGCAAAAGATATACAGAAACGAGCTGAAGTTAGACCAGGTTTACGCGCTGCAATCGCGAAAATGCCCGGGCAAGCAGTTCGATTAATCGGTGTATTGCACGTATTAAACACGGTAAGTGAGGGGGAAGTACCACCAGCGATATCTCTGGCTACTGTGCAAGCTGGCTGTGAATTGGCTGACTTCTACTTGGGGCAAGTAACCCTCCTACAAAGTAACGGAGATGCTCTCAGCGGTGAGCTAACACCAGTTCTTAAGGCGATTCTCGATAAAGTACAAGACGGGCGCTCGGCATTGACCGCTAGGGATGTACTAGCCAGTATGCGGGAATTGAGAGGAAAAACCGCTAATCAAATCCGAGAACTTTTTGTAGAGCTAGCTGCGATGGATTTAGTTGATACGCAGGGTAAAGGAGTTCGGTTAGCCCTAGTACCAAAAAGTGCTGACAAAAAACAAAATACTCACAACCCTGATTCTACAAGAGATGTAGAAAATATTACTTCTAAACTGCTGACAACTGCTGACAAATTGCTGACAACTCCTAAACAGGTTAAAAGTCATTTAGAGCAAGGACTCCAAGAGATAGATTGTAAAAGTGCTGACAGTGCTGACGCTTTCAACTCTACCGAGAACACTTTGGATTGTCCAAAGGTTGAGTTCGATAATGTGACAGATACATCAAGTGCTGACAAAAATGGCTCTTTTAAGGAATCTGTCAGCACGTCAGCACTTGATGCTGAAAGCTCGACACAGCAAGGGGATAAAGGTGCTGACAGCCCGTCAGCAGGTTGTCAGCAACCGTCAGCAACTGATTCGCGATCGGCTCCGCTGATCGTACTTGGCGACAATCCCTCAGAACCGGAACCCTCGCAAACCGCGCCAGAGGCTACGCCAACCACGCCCGCAACTGGTGTAAAGCCTGCGATCAAGAAAGGGGATAGAGTAGTTATTGCTCGGAGTGATAGCCCTCGTTACCGTGGTGTGAAGGGCGAAGTAATTGACGACAACATCTGGGGGGCAAACGGCCTGGAGTTCCACATCCGCTTTGACAAGAAAATTAGCAATATCTTGCAAGATTATTTCCCCGCCGCCGACGTGATGAGGGAGCCATGCTAGAAACCAAGCAACAGTCCCGATCGCCCGTACAGATTGACAGTGCTACCCACGCTGAGTGCCTTGAGTTCGTCCGCGCCGCAATCTCTGAAGCCGATCGCACGACCGCCCACCAAATCGCAGCAGTTTTGAAGGATTGCTGTCAGCGTGGCTAGGCCGATCGCGCCGCCATTTGGTCTGACCTTACCGAAATTGAGCGTCAACAATTTCAAGAATTGCTGGCGCCACCACCGATCGCCCGCGACTTTGCCCGCAGAATCAGGGATGTGATCGGCTACCAGTCCTCCGCCGTGGCAGCAGCTATTGATGAAGATTTGAGCGATGCGATCACCGTTGGTAAGCTTACCTCCGCCGATGTTCTGGCGGTTGTCGGCGCGACAGAATTTGCCCGGTTCAAGCGGATTGCCGATCGTTGCCCCGTTTTTTGATTTCTTCGTGCTGACACGGAATGAACCAGGCGATCGGGTTGATGTGAAAGCTCGATCGCCCGCCAGCAGACTTATCTGTTCGTGACTCGCACCGTTGATCGAAGCCGCCACCAAAAAAATTAGCTAATTTTTGTGTGTCCTAAAGTCAGGCAAGTGCCGTATAAAATCAGGCGTTTGCTGTACAAAATCAGGTAAATACAGGTATTTGCAGGGGCTGCACTTTATCTGTATTTACCCGAAAATATCCTGCTTTCCGTCTGCAATTTCCTGCCAAATTACTGCCCTTTCGTGATGTTCGTGTCTTGACCTGTTGGGACTGGTTATAGTTGTTCTCTCTCGGTAGCAAGCAATGTTTTTGTGATCACAAACCAGACTTTTACGTGCAGAAACAAAAACGATGCACCCTTATGAATGGGGAATCCTAAGTGCAAGGCGATCGCGTCGATGCTCGCTGTCGGACGAACGATAATCACAGCGAGCATCGACTTGATAGGGTCAATGGTGAGCCAGTGGTAGCGACTTGCAGGCTGATTCGGATATTCGAGTAAGGGCAGCGGAGTCGAGTCGCGAGTTGTAGTTTTTAAAGTCAAAATAATTTAAATCACCACAAAGGTTTGGCTTTGAATCGATCGCCGTGGAGCTATCGCCACAACTACCTAAAAACTAGGGGTGGAGTGTCAAGGGGCTTAATTTTACCCGATATTCAACTGTGCCTCCCAATCAATACCACTGATGCGATGTTAGCCAAGTGTGTCAAAAGGCTTGATTTTTACCCGCTCTTCAACTGTGCCGATTGCTCCTAGTGTTGTGGCGACTTTTCTGGCAACACTGGCATCAATTGCCCCGTCACACCTGGGTAGCATGGGTGGCCAGCGCTTCCCTGATTTCTCAAGTTAACCAATCATGCTGGTTCAAGATTATGTAATGCCGCGTGAAAACTCATATCGGTACAGCCTTAAACTTAGAGACGCGAGGCGATCGCGCTCTCTCTGAAATCAAGTACAACCGTGCGGTAGCACTGCCTTCAATAAAGCCAAACAAACTGAACTGCAACTCAAAAAGAGAAAAACGCTACCGCCATTGTTCCGATACATTAATATGCAATAGCTGAATGGCTAATAACGAGGCCGCTATTTTTTAGGCAACCTTAACAGCTTTTCAATTAGTTCGGCTTGCTCAATTGTGAAAGTACAGCTTGCTATAAATGCTACCACTTTTGAGCCTCTGCTACATTTGCCTAAAATTGGAGTGTAGAGATTGCTGTTCAATTATTAAATTGATATTAAGTGTACCGGGACAGGAAAAAACCTCAAAATTAACTTTTTAAGACTAAGTTTTCATGCGTTTTCATGCGTTTTTCGCTGTTTGTCCTGAGAATGTGCGAGTAAACTTGTGCAAACTCAACTTAATTTTTAGCTGAATTTGGGGGCTTATTCGCAGCAAAAAACGCATGAAAACTCAAACTTATGCCAGAGAGGAAGCTTGCACAAAAAGCAGGAATGAGTCGTAGCAAGCAATGTTGGGAGATATATTTATACCGATAGCGGTAAAGGAGAGTTGCGGCTAAGTTTTCTGAAACTTATAATGCGATCGCTCCTACCTACAACGGTTTCAAGCAACCGGGGCGAGCGCTGTATTCGCTACTAGGCTCTTGCCCTTCAACGAGCGCCTCGCAGTAAATTAAAGTCGCCACACCTTAATTATTCGCTATTCGCGAATGTAGAATAAAGGAAACAAGGAAACAATGCACGAGCTCATCCGCTATGCTAAAACCCCAAGATATCCTTGCAATACTCAAAGTCCACAGTTGGGATTCAACGAACTGGACGTACAGTTCTCTCGCTCAAAGCTTGGGCATGAGCGCATCGCCTCGGTTCATGCTGCCCTTGAGCGTTCTGAAGCTGCCGGTCTGTATTATGGCTCCGAGCGGAAAATTTTGAAGCAAGCGGTGTTGGAATTCTTGGTTCACGGGTTGCGCTATGTATTCTACGCCCAGCCAGGCCCCCTCTCGCGGGGACTGCCAACTGCACATTCTGCGCTCGCCATTGAAAAGCAAGCTGGTTGCCTCACCATCAGAGGTTTATGTCTGGCCTGACCCTCAAGGTGTCGTGAGAGGGCAGGCAATCGCGCCTCTGTACCGCTCAGTCCCCCAAGCTGCCAGTAACGATCCAGAACTCTACGCCTTGCTCAGCTTGATTGACGCTATTCGAGTTGGTCGGGTGCGGGAGCAACGTTTAGCCGCTAGCGAACTTGAAAAGAGGATCGTCGCTCTATGAATCAGCAGATATTCATGCTGGAAATAGTTGCCAGGGTACTCTCGACCGTACCCACTAGCATCGTCTTCACAGGAGGGGCAACAATATCGCTTTACCTCGATGAAGCTGCGGCCCCCGACATTCGACCTACCGATGATGTTGATTGCGTTGTCTCCATTGCATCCAGGGCTGAATACTACCAACTCTCAGAATTGCTGAAAACTATCGGGCTTCAAGAGAGTACAGAATCAGGCGCACCCCTATGTCGCTGGCAGTATGAGGGCATTTCAATTGATGTCATGCCGTGCGATGAATCGGTGCTGGGGTTTTCTAACCGCTGGTACAAGCCAGGTATTGCTAATTCTATTCGCTACCAACTTCCAAGTGGTAGGCAAATCCTAATTTTTTCAACGCCTTACCTCCTCGCTTCCACGCATAGAAGCTTTCATTGGTAGAGGTGGGGGTAACTTTTATTTTAGTTCTGATATTGAAGACATCGTGGCATTGCTTGACGGGCGTTTTAGTTTGTTCGAGGAAGTGCAGCAAGCTGACGAAGAAGTGAAAGCATTTTTATCAGGATGGTTTCGAGCCGAGCTTGCAAATCTGTGCGAAATCGCGCCTGCTTTCCTCTCACCCGTTGCTAAAATTTCAGGTCGCACTCGCTTGCTATTGCAAAGAATTGAAAGGCTGGCGATGATAGTTTAGTTGACTGCTAGCAATAGACGGCAGCTCGCACTTGATCGAGGTAAGCCTTACACTCGCAAACAGCTTGGCGGGCGAGCGCAAAAACCAGATAGTCCAGCCTCAACTTTATTGCTGGCATAGTGGGTACTACGCTACAAAATCGCTTCATAAATTTTAGCTACCTGCCAATTTTCTCACACTTGCTCAACTTGATTTTTAATTCAATTCCGATGCCACAACTTGACTATTAAGTCAATTCGGATTTTGTTAAAAAGGCTAAACAATTAGCTAATTGTTGCGTCAGCTAAAGTCAGGGGTTTGCAGTATAAAGTCAGGCAAGTGCAGTATAAAGTCAGGCATTTGCAGGTATTTGCAGGGGGTGCACTTTACCTGCATTTACCTGAAAATATCCTGCAAATGCCTGACTTTTTCGGTCAAATTACTGCTTTTTTGTGCTGTTCGTGCCTTTGCTTGTTGAGGCTGGTTATGACTGTTCTCTATCGGTAGCAAGCAATGGTTTTGCGATCGCAAATCCTGACTAATTCGTGCTGACAAAAAATAATGCACCATTATGAATGGGGAATCCTAGATGTCAAGGCGCTTGATTTTTACCCGATATTCGACTGTGCCGATTGCTCACATTGCTCCTGCTGTTGTGGCGGCTTTTGTGGCAGCACCGGCATCAATTGCCGCAACTTTCCCATCGCACTTGGGTAGCGATCGATCGCATTGCTCGCTCTCTTGTTAACCAGCCCTCACCATCAGACGTTTAATCATCCTTCCAGTGCGATCGCCTCACTCGCTATAATTTATACACAAAAATTAAATAAACTGAGAGTTGGGTAGGCATCAGTCTCTACTTTGATAAACCCTCTAATAGCCCTCTCCAATTGGAGGGGATAAAATCACCTGACTAGCGGTTGTCAATTACAGTGGTTAACTTGTATCTTGACAAAAGGTTTTTACTGATTGAAAACTATGAAAACTTTACCGTCCGTCAAACCTAGAGAGCTGCTATCCAACCATATTCACATTCGCCTAACTGACTCAGACTACAATCAAATTAAAGCAAGAGCAGAGCAAGTCAATTTGAGCATGAGCGACTTCATACGCCGTGCAGCTTTGAGGAGAGCCATGCCACGCCCTCTAGCTGCATTTGACTTAAAAGCCTATCAAGTTTTGTGCCAAATTAATGCTCAACTTAGAATGGCAGGAAACAACCTCAATCAAATTACTAAAGCTTGCAATAGTGGTGTGGCGTTGGGAGAACCAGTTGTTGTCAATACAGGACTCTTAAAAAGCGTACAGCAACTCATTCGAGAGAACGGGGCTACAATTAAAGCAATAGTTGCAAACCTCGCTAAATCTACAGTACGCTAACTATTAACAAGGCTAGGCTTTACCGCCTGAGCAATCGATTCTGTGCAACTGACGCTTTTTCGGTTATGATTGGCAAACAAATCAAAGGTACAGGCTTTCGGGGCTGTTTGAACTACGTACTGGGCAAAAAAGACGCCACTCTAATTGGCGGTACTATGTGCGGACAAACTCCTGAAGAACTCGCTACTGAATTTGCCATCGCCCGACAACTAAGACCTAACCTGAAAGTAGCAGTTTTTCACGCCACTTTATCTGTCGATAGCACCGAAAAACTAGAAGATTCTGAAGAAAATGACCAACGCTGGCTGGCTATCGCAGCCAACTACATGAAAGCGATGGAATTTGACAACAACCAGTACGCAGTTGTCAAGCACAGCGATACAGAACACGACCACATCCACATCGTCGCCAGTCGCATTTGCCTAGATGGAGGTGTTGTTGACGATAGCTGGGATTATTACAAAAGCCAAGAAACTATTCGCCAACTCGAACGGAACTACAACCTGGAAACTGTTACACCCAGTTGGGAAACAGACAAGCGAGCTCAGACTACAGGAGAACACAGGCAATTAAAAAGCAAGGGAAACAAGAGCGTCAGGGTGCAATTGCAAGACCTAATTGATGAAGTTACCCAAGACAACCCAAGTATGCCAGAATTCGTTGAGCGGTTGCAGCAACAAGGCCCAGAGGTGCAAGTCGGATTGACTCGAACTGGCTTCAGTAAAGGCATTTCTTACAATTTAGATGGAGTCGCTTTAAGTGGCACTCAGTTGGGTAAAGCCTACACTTTTTGTGGATTGCAGAAGCATCGAGGCGTTAGCTATGACAAAGGGCGAGATAACGCCCTAATTGAGGCTTTAATGCAGCCACAACACTTAGCTATCGCCCCCAGTGAGGCAGAGGAAAATGAGCTAGAGTCGTCACAATTTGAGTTAGAAACAACTGCACCTGGAACTCCTGCAACAGCAAATGAGTTAGATTCGTCACAATCCGAGTTAGTAGCAGGTGTACCTGGAACTCCTGCAACAGCAAATGAGTTAGAGTTACAACTATCAATCCTGCCTGAGCCTGATGAAACTCAGTGGCAAAAAGTCCGATCGCATCTAGCAGTCGAGTACAGTTTACCTTTAGAATTGCTTGAAAAATTGCACTCTCATTCTTGGCTGTATGCCGACTCAGAAAAGGCTGTCTTTACGGCACGGACGCTTGACGGGGAAGCCAGCTTCGCTTTTGTTCTCGATGAAAGAGGCAACTTTACTACAACCCATCCCCTGTCATCTGAAGCTGCTTTCTGGGTGGCCACTACTGGAGAAATTGAGCGAGCTGTGATTGCCTGTAACCCAATCGAAGCCCTTTCAATTTTGCTTATTGAACAGGATAACTCTACAACAGCACCAGCGACACTTTACCTAGGAATTGAACGAGCTTCACAACTGCCTATAGAATTCTTACAAGAACTCGATAGCGTTATTATAGCGATCGCCGAAAATTCTCAGCTCGCTCGAAATGCGCGATCGTTGCTACCGAATGCAGAACTTGTTAATCCACAGTCAAGTTGGAATGATATCTGGATACAATTAATTGAGCAAGAACAGCAAACTCCTAAACAAAATAACCAACAGTATAAACGGCACACCCAAGACCTCGAACTGGATTAGTTATGGTTCCCTAAAAAAGTGAGTAGTGTTTAATAAAAACGCTACTTAACAAATCTCCAACTTACGACCTAAATTACTGATAGTGCTGCCACTAAGTATTACAAATTTTTGAATAGATTTATCAACTATTTTTTCTTAATCTGCTAAGTAAATTGAGACGGCGCTTGCTCATTGTTTTTTGTAAGCCGACCTTGATATAAATAAATTATTTATACGTTTTTTTTATTCTACACAAAAAATGAGCGCTGGCGCGCCAAAAAATAAAGTATCGGAGATAAAAAATGGAAGTATCGCAAACCAACACCTACTACTTCAATAATTTAACCTGCGTCCACCAAACAGAAAACCAACTGTACATTATGGGAAGGCAAACAACACTGGTCTTAAATTTTCAACAAACAAGCTATCAAACGCTCGACCAAATAATCCACGCTCTGCGACTTTTGAGAGACAAAAAAGTCCAAGACCGAAAGTCAATTATTGAGCAAGAGTTGCTGGCCTTAAACTTCCAATTCCCTCTCGAAAGCAGCAACCGTAGCAACAACGACACCAACAATGGTAGCAGCAATGGTAGCAACAAAAACTGCGAACTAAAAATCGACTGGTAATTAAATTATGCCGGAGAGACAAGTTTGTTTCTCCGGCAGCCAATAGCAAACATTTTTCGCCACATCCAAAAATGGCTTCCTCTCATAGCAGCATAGGTGTATCTCCTGCACTAAGAGCAAGCCGATATGTTCGACTCGTCGGCTGCAATACTATATCGGCTGGACAATCATATTTGGACGAAAGGCTTTTTCTGATCTAAAAAAAGCCGAGGGGCAAAGTTTTGTGGCGCTGCCCGAAAACATCGCTTTCACATGAATAGCGTATATACTCGAAATACAACTATCCGAGATATTAAACACAACGAGTCAGTACAGCTATGTCTGCTAAAGATGTCTTTCACGAAGTCGTTAAAATCGCTCTCCAGAAAGATGGATGGCAGATTACTCACGATCCATACACTTTACAAGCAGGAAGTTTAGAACTTTACATCGACTTGGGTGCCGAAAGGGTGGTTGCGGCCCAAAAAGACGGACAGAAAATTGCCGTTGAAATCAAAAGTTTTATTGGCCCCTCCAAAATCTCCCAGTTTTACACAGCTTTAGGACAATTCATTAGTTATCGAGCCGCTTTGCAACAACAAGAAACTGACCGCATTTTATACCTAGCAGTACCCAGCCATGTCTACGATAGTTTTTTCACAATGGGGTTTATTCAGTCTTTAATTCAACAAAATCAAATTCATTTAATTGTTTACGATATAGAGCAGGAGGCGATCGCACAATGGCAAATGTAGACCTTTACAGACAACACATCCAAAATCTGCTCTCCCAACACGCCAGTCTGGTTTGGGATGAGCGAATTCAGGCTCAAACTATCTTTGATACCGAGCGCGACCATTATCAATTAGTATATGTGGGCTGGCGCAATCAGCGGCGAATTTATGGCCCAGTTTTGCACCTGGATATTATGGACAATAAAATTTGGATTCAGCAGGATGGAACCGAGGTAGGTATTGCCAACGAACTTGTAGAATTAGGAGTTCCTAAGCAAGACATTATACTTGGCTTTGACCCCCCTAATATGCGACAATTAAGTGAATTTGCCATCGGATAAATTACGCTTAAGTGTTAAAAAAATTAGCTTTTTTGAAGGCTAATTTTTTAATACTGGATCGCTTTCGTCAGCTTGTATAATTTTTGCCACTAGGTGTTATATTTCATACTTAAACTTAACACCCAGTTGCTTGTGCGTAATTCCTCTATCTATTGCTTTCGCCAATGCGCCTCAACTCCTCGCCCCCGACATTCCAAACGCCCAGCATCCCTCTCCCGGCGCAAGAGACGGCGAATCAAATCAATTCCTACTGTCGGACACCGTTCTTGCAATTCCCTAATCGAGAATTCTTGAGACAAATTGTTAATCGCATCCAATACGATCGCCGTTTTAGTTCCTTTTGCGGATGTAACATATCCTACCCGCTGCTCAAACTCCCGATAAGCTGATAGCAGCATGACTCCCAAGAAATACTCCCACCAAGGTAACAGGTTATGCTGCCCTTCATGCCATCCTTGGGAAGATTGGTAAAGCGTATCGTAATAGCTTTCCTTAGTTCTCTCCACAATCCGTTCTAAGCTAATAAATCGCCCCACCTCATAACCGGCTTTGTATAGCAGCAACAAAGTCAGCAACCTTGCCATCCGCCCGTTTCCATCTAAAAAGGGATGAATGCACAAGAAATCCAAAATATAAGTTGGAATCAGCAATAAAGGTTCTATCTCGCCCGATTCCCAGAGGCGATTAAACCGTTCTTGCAGGCGTTCCATTGCCACAGGAGTAGCATAAGCGGGAGTAGGTTGAAACCTCACCACTTTAGTCCCGTCAGGATAAGTAGCGCTAATTTCATTATCCACTGTTTTCCAGCGCCCGCCTGTATTAACAGCAAATTGGTAAAGGTCACGGTGCAGTTGTAAAATGACACCTGTACTAAAATGAATGTGGGTATAACTGGTGTGAATTGTAGTTAGCACGTCCCGATAACCCGCAATTTCTTGTTCTGAACGATCGCGCGGCGTTGTTTTTTCAGTTACTAATTTTTTAATCCGTTCTAGCGGCACAGTAATGCCTTCAATGCGGTTAGAAGATTCGGTACTCTGAATAACCGCAGCTTGGCGCAAAGTGCCTAAAACTTGTGGGGCTTGTTGTTTGAATAGCTCCTGCTTTCCCTTGTACTCTCCAAGCAAACGAATTGTTTGCAGAAGTCTTTGGTTGAGCTGTTGACTTTCAATGAACCCCTCTTCAAATGACAGCATATCTATGTTATCTCCTTTGTATTAATTATAAACATTTATTGCAGTCAATAAGTCGGATATTGTGTGCGCTCGCATCAAAACTTTGAAACCGGATCGCAAGCAGAACCGACGCCAAATCCAGGTAAATAAGTAAGGCGATAGTTACTTTTAGCCATAGCCCTTGCCTCTCTTGTTGTCCAAGGTTTGATGCTCAGCAAATCGGGTTCAGTTTCCAGTTGCTTTAAATAAGAGCGATCGCCCGTTACAAAGGCAATCGCAATCGCCAGGAATTTGCAACAGCTCAAAGGAGCCTGAACCACCTGCTTTTCAGTAAACCTAACCACAATCCAATTCCACTCTAAGAATAATTGATTGCGGCGCATATCGCTGTCAGCATCGCAGCAGTGAGTGGGCTTCTTAGATTTGCCCGCATAAGGTTCATCAATCTCGACATCAATTCCGAGTCCAGATGGAGTGTGAATTACAGTAAAATCTGCTGAATAGCTCCTCTGAGATAACGGAATTTTAAACTCTGCTGCTTGGACAACTTCCTCGAAATATTGCTGTAAGTATTGCAAAAAGCGTTGTTCACTCACTCCTTGCCGAGCTTGAGATGTGCCATTAGGACTAACGCGAAGTGACATCAAATCCTTGAGCAATCGATTTCTGGAAGCCAACTCAAGTTTTGCGATTTTTAAACCTGTCTGCAACCCTTCTTTTTCCACCTTAAAACTAGAAAATTCTTGCTGTTTATTCGAGGATAAATGGTGATGGGATAATATATTTTGTTGATTGTACTCCAGAAGTTGCTGTTTATACCTAGATAGCAGTTTTTGACGGCAACCAAACACATAACTATAAGCAGCCGCAATTAAACATGAATAAGCAGCTACTACCAACAGCATTTCCCACCACAGCCAACCCCAAGAAATAGCTAACAGCGGAAGTACGATCGCACCATAGAGCCAAAACACCCAAATTAACCACAGCAACTTGACAGGTAACACCACAGGTGGTTGAGGCGGA